>NZ_JBEPFC010000109.1:0-26020 GCF_040301705.1 Streptomyces sp. NPDC000151
GCTGCTGCTGCTCGCCGCGCTCTTCGCGCCGTCCGCCGCCACGGCCGCCGCCCTGGCCGCCCTGACCGGCGGCCGCCGTGTGGTCGTCGTCCAGCCGCAGCGTCAGCGAGATCCGCTTGCGCGGAATGTCGACATCGAGCACCTTCACGCGCACGATGTCGCCCGGCTTCACCACGTCACGCGGGTCCTTCACGAACGTCTTCGACATCGCCGAGACATGCACCAGCCCGTCCTGGTGGACGCCGATGTCGACGAAGGCACCGAAGGCGGCGACGTTCGTGACGACGCCCTCCAGCAGCATCCCGGCCTGCAGGTCGCCGATCTTCTCGACGCCCTCCTTGAAGGTCGCCGTCTTGAACTCGGGCCGCGGGTCGCGCCCCGGCTTCTCCAGCTCGCCCAGGATGTCCGTCACCGTCGGCAGGCCGAAGGAGTCGTCCACGAAGTCGGCCGGCTTCAGGGTGCGCAGCACGCCGGTGTTGCCGATCAGCGAGGGCACGTCGCTGCCCGCTGCAGTGACGATCCGCCGCACCACCGGGTACGACTCCGGGTGCACGCTGGAGGCGTCCAGCGGGTCGTCGCCGCCCCGGATGCGCAGGAAGCCCGCGCACTGCTCGTACGCCTTCGGGCCCAGCCGCGCCACGTCCTTGAGCGCCTTGCGGGTACGGAACGGGCCGTTGGCGTCGCGGTGCGCCACGATGTTGTCCGCCAGCCCCGAGCCGATGCCCGACACCCGCGAGAGCAGCGGCGCCGAGGCGGTGTTGACGTCCACGCCCACGCCGTTCACGCAGTCCTCGACCACCGCGTCCAGGGAGCGTGACAGCTTCACCTCGGACAGATCGTGCTGGTACTGACCGACGCCGATCGACTTCGGGTCGATCTTGACGAGCTCGGCCAGCGGGTCCTGGAGGCGGCGCGCGATGGAGACCGCGCCGCGCAGCGACACGTCCAGCTCCGGCAGCTCCTGCGAGGCGAACGCGGAGGCGGAGTACACCGAGGCGCCCGCCTCGGACACCATCACCTTCGTCAGCTTCAGCTCCGGCTGCGCGGCGATCAGGTCGGCGGCCAGCTTGTCCGTCTCGCGCGAGGCCGTGCCGTTGCCGATCGCGATGAGCTCCACGTCGTGCTCACGGGCGAGCTTCGCCAGAGTGGCCAGCGCGGCGTCCCACTTCTGCTGCGGCACGTGCGGGTAGATCGTGTCCGTCGCGGCCACCTTGCCGGTCGCGTCCACGACGGCGACCTTCACGCCCGTACGGAAGCCGGGGTCCAGGCCCATCGTGGCGCGCGTGCCGGCCGGCGCGGCCAGCAGCAGATCGCGGAGGTTCGACGCGAAGACCCGTACCGCCTCGTCCTCGGCGGCCTGGCGCAACCGCAGCCGCAGGTCGATGCCGAGGTGGACCAGGACGCGGGTGCGCCAGGCCCAGCGCACGGTGTCCAGCAGCCAGCCGTCGGCCGCGCGACCGCGGTCGGCGATCCCGAACTTGTGGGCGATCGCCTGCTCGTAGGCCGTCCGGCCCTCGGCCGGCTCGGCCTCCGGCTCCAGCGAGAGGTCGAGGACCTCCTCCTTCTCGCCGCGGAACATCGCCAGGACGCGGTGCGAGGGCAGCTCCGTGAACGGCTCGGCGAAGTCGAAGTAGTCGGCGAACTTGGCGCCCGCCTCCTCCTTGCCCTCGCGGACCTTCGAGGCCACCTGCCCCCGGGTCCACATCCGCTCGCGCAGCTCGCCGATGAGGTCCGCGTCCTCGCTGAACCGCTCGGTGAGGATGGCCCGCGCGCCTTCGAGGGCCGCGGCCGGATCGGCCACGCCCTTGTCCGCGTCCACGAACGCCGCTGCGGCTGCCTGCGGCTCCACCGCCGGGTCGCTCAGGAGCCCGTCCGCGAGCGGCTCCAGACCGGCCTCACGGGCGATCTGAGCCTTCGTCCGCCGCTTGGGCTTGAACGGCAGGTAGATGTCCTCCAGGCGGGCCTTGGACTCCGCGCCCCGGATCTGCGCCTCAAGGGCCGCGTCCAGCTTGCCCTGGGAGCGTACGGACTCCAGTACCGCCGTCCGGCGCTCCTCCAGCTCCCGCAGGTACCGCAGCCGCTCCTCCAACGCGCGCAGCTGCGCGTCGTCGAGCATCTCCGTCGCTTCCTTGCGGTACCGGGCGATGAACGGCACGGTCGAGCCGCCGTCGAGCAGTTCGACCGCGGCCTTCACCTGCCGCTCCCTGACGCCGAGCTCCCCGGCGATCCTGCTCTCGATGGACCCGAGGGCCCCGGCGGCCCCGGGGGCCTGGGTGGGTCCGGTGGACTCGGTGGTTGCCGTCACGATGCTCCCGACCTGCCTTCTCGCGCTGTGCTTGAGCCTGCATTGTGCAGGGTCGCGGCAGAGCCTGTCGCGTGACCCGGGCAGGAGGCCACAGGTGTGACAAGAGGCACGGCACTACAGGGCGGGCCGCCGTACCCCGGCCGCCCGCCCCGGTGCCGGGCTCAGCCCTGGCCGAACAGGTCGGCGGGGAACGCCCCGTTGCCGACCGCGGTGGTGGTGAACTCCGTGGCCAGCTCGGTCAGCCGGGCCACGCCCTCGGCACCGAGGTGCTCGTACGGGGCCGCGTCGAGCCGGTCGGTGGCCTCCTCCAGGTCGGCGCGGAGCTGCGTACCGGCCTCCGTCAGGCCGCCGTCCGCGTCCAGGATGCCGCGCTCGCGCAGCCCGTCGCGCGCGCCCTGCCACTCCTCGGCGGACCAGCCGCGGGTCGCCAGGATCCACTTGGTGCTCATGCCACGGCCGCTGGCGGTGTGCGAGGCCAGCGCCTCCAGGGGGCCCAGGCCGGCGTCGGCGAGCGCGATGAGGTGGCCGTCGCCGCGGTGTTCGCGCAGCAGGGTCGCGGCGTGCCAGTACGCCAGGTGCGGCGCGTCCGGTACGGGCAGGTCGGCGTGGGCGGCGTACAGGGGCCGGGCGTGCCGGGAACACGCCTCGGCGGCGCGCAGCGCGAGCCCTGCGGCCTCGGCCATTCTGTCGGACTCCACCAGCTCGTCGCCCAGCAGCCGGCGCAGCGTGCTGTCGGCCGCGCGCAGCCGCGCGTCGAGCACCTGCTGCGGGCTGACGGTCGCCCAGGCGTCCGGGATGTGCCGGGCGATCAGCTCGTACTTGAAGTTGTAGAACGTCGCGGCGATGACGCCGGGGCCCACCGGGCCCATGGCGGCGGCCCGCCCCAGGAAGTAAGCGGTGCTGCGCTCCTCGATGCCGAGCTTCGCCAGCTCCTCGGGGAAGTCGGGCGAGAAGTACACCGTGGAGTGCAGCGGGTTGATGACGTTGTGGCAGCGTCGTCCGGCGCGGTCGGGCAGCGCGGAGCGGTCCTGCGGGGAAGCCGTTGTGGTCATGGCGGCACGTTACCGACCCGTCGGTATGCCTGGTAGGGCGGGGCGGTGTGAAGAGGGGCCGGGCCGGAAGGACGGGAGGTGCACTCGGCATGGCAGGAAAGGTGGGAAAGTCGTCATTGCCGCCATCCGGCCGCCCGCCCAGGATGGGGCCATGCCACCGCACGACGTACTGGTCGTTCTCTTCGACGACGTCCAGAGCCTGGACGTCACCGGCCCGCTGGAGGTCTTCACGGGCGCGGACCGCTGCGCGCCCGGCGCCTACCGGGTGCGTACCGCCACGCTCGACGGCGGGCCGGTCCGCACCTCCAGCGGCCTGCGGATCACCCCGGACCTCGCGCTGCCGGACGCCGGTCCGCCGGACACCCTCCTGGTGCCGGGCGGAGAGGGCACCCGTGACCCCGACCCGCGGCTCGTCGACTGGCTGCGGGCGCGGGCGCCGCGGGCCCGCCGCAAGGTCTCGGTGTGCTCGGGCGCGTTCCTGCTGGCCGCCGCCGGGCTGCTGGACGGGCACCGCGCCACCACGCACTGGGCGCTGAGCGACGCGCTGGCCGACCGCTTTCCCGGCGTCGACGTCGACGCCGAGCCGATCTTCATCCGGGACGGCGACCTGGCGACGTCCGCCGGCGTCACGTCGGGCATCGACCTCGCGCTGGCCCTCGTGGAGGAGGACCTCGGCCGGGAGGTCGCGCTGACCGTCGCCCGCCATCTCGTCGTCTTCCTGCGCAGACCCGGCAATCAGACGCAGTTCAGCGCCCAGCTCGCCGCGCAGACCGCGGAGCGCCCGCCGCTGCGCGAGGTGCAGCACTGGATCACGGGCAATCCGGCAGCCGACCTCTCCGTCGAGGCGCTGGCGGCCCGCTGCGGGCTCTCACCTCGCCATTTCGCCCGAGCCTTCCGCGACGAAGTCGGCATGACGCCAGGTCGCTATGTCGACAGAGTCCGGCTGGAGGCCGCGCGCCGGCTTCTCGAGGACACCACCGACGGCATCGAACGCGTCTCCCGGCGCTGCGGTTACGGCACCCCCGAAGCCATGCGCCGCGCCTTCGTGCGCGCCCTCGGCGCCGGCCCGGCGGAGTACCGGCGCCGGTTCCGGCCGCACGCGCGGACAAGTTGACCACCTGTGAAAGGAATCTCATGCAGATCGCGATCCTTCTCTACGACCGCTTCACCGCGCTCGACGCCATCGGGCCCTTCGAGACCCTGCGGAGTCTCCCGGGGGCCGAGACCGTGTTCGTGGCCGAGCGCACCGGACCCGTGCGCAACGACAGCGGGCAGCTGGCCATGGTCGCGGAAGCGGCGCTGGACGAGGTGACGAGCCCCGACATCCTGGTCGTGCCGGGCGGTCCCGACCAGTCGGCCCTGCTGACGGACGACGCACTGCTCGACTGGCTGCGTACCGTCGATGCCGCCACCACCTGGACCACGTCCGTCTGTACGGGGTCGCTGCTGCTGGCCGCCGCCGGGCTGCTCAAGGGCCGGCGCGCCACCTCCCACTGGCTCGCGCTCGACCGGCTCAAGGAGTACGGCGTCGAACCCACCGGCGAGCGGGTCGTCTTCGACGGCAAGTACGCGACAGCGGCCGGGGTGTCGTCCGGTATCGACATGGGCCTGAGCCTGCTCGGCCGGCTGGGCGGCGACGAGCTGGCGCAGACGGTGCAGCTGACCATCGAGTACGACCCGCAGCCGCCGTACGACAGCGGCTCCCCGGCGAAGGCCCCGGCCGGCATCGTCGAGCGGCTGCGCGGCGACAGCGGGCTGGTGCCGAAGGGCCGTCCCGCCCCGGCGAACTGACCGCGGTCGGCGCGAACGCCGAGGTCAGCGGGATTGTCAGTGGCGGGGTCTACGGTGCGTTCCATGACCCGACTGCGCTATGACCGACACCGCGCCGAAATCGTGGCGCAGACCGACCTGTTGCGATCCCACATCAAGGGCGCCGACCTCTCGCGGCCGGTGCCCTCCTGCCCCGGCTGGACCGTCAACCAACTGCTGCGCCACCTCGGCGGCGCGCAGCGCTGGGCGGCGGACCTGGTGCGGAGCGGGGCGACCGAGCCGCTGCCCGACGAGCACTTCCGCGATCTCTCCCCGTACGTCGGCGAGGACCCGGCCGAGCTCGACGGCTGGCTCGCCGAGGGCGTCGGGCTGCTCGCGGACGCGCTGCGCGAGGCGGGACCCGACGCGGAGATGTGGACCCCGCTCCCTGGTGACGCCGGGCAGGGCTCGACGTTCTTCGCCCGCCGCTTCACGCACGAGACGGCGATCCACCGGGCCGATGCCGCGCTGGCCCTGGGCGTGGAGTACGTCCTCGACGAGGAGGTGGCGCTGGATGCAGTCGAAGAGTGGCTGGAGCTCGGCTCGCTGCCGGTGATGTTCGAGTACCACCCGGAGCTGCGCGAGCTGCTGGGCCCCGGCCGCACGCTGCACTTCCATGCCACGGACACCGCGCCCGAGGCCGGGGCCGAGTGGGTGGTCGACCTGACGGGGGACGCCATCACCTGGCGCCGGGCGCACGAGAAGGCGGCGGTCGCCGTCCGGGGACCGCTCACCGAGCTGCTGCTGACGATCTACCGCCGCCGGTCACCGCGGGGCGACGGGATACAGGTCATAGGCGACGCGGAGCTGCTGGACTTCTGGCTGGACCGGGTGTCCTTCGGCTGAGCCCCGGGGAGCCGGGGAGCCGGGGAGCCGTGAGGCGCCGGGGGGGCCGGGGGACCGAGGGGGGCCGTCGTCGGCCGGGGCTCACGCCGTCCAGTCGAAGCGCGGCGCCCGGCGCTCCAGGAAGGCGGTGACGCCCTCCGCCGTGTCGCCGCTGCCGCGCGCCTGCTCCTCCCAGTACGCGCTCCGCTCCGCGCTCGCGGGGCCGTCGGCGAACTCCTTCGCCGCCGCCTGGGTCAGCTGCGACCGGCTCGCCAGCACGGCCGCGAAGTCCGCGACCCGCTTGTCCAGCTCACCCTCCGGCAGCACCTCGTCCACGAGCCCGGTGCGCAGCGCCCGCTCACAGCCGATCAACTCACCCGAGAACAGGAGGTACTTGGCGGTCGCCGGACCGACCAGCCGCACCAGCCGCTGTGTGGACGCGGCCGGGTAGACGATGCCCAGCTTCGCCGGCGTGACGCCGAACAGCGCGCCTTCCTCGGCGAACCGCAGGTCGCAGGCTGCCGCCAGCTGGCTGCCGCCGCCCACGCAGTAGCCGCGGATCGCGGCCAGCGACGGCTTGGGGAAGGCGGCGAGCGCCTCCTCGGCGGCCTGCGCGAGGCCCCGGTTCTCGTCCCCCGACTCCCGCAGCGACCCGATGTCCGCGCCCGCGCAGAAGGTGTTCCCCTCGCCGGTCAGCACGAGCACGCGTACGGCCCGGTCCGCGGCCAGCCGCTCCACCAGCTCCGGAACCGCCCGCCACATGCCGGCCGTCATGGCATTCCGCTTGGCGGGATTGCCGATGGTCACGGTCGCGGTGCCGTCACTGACACGCGTGCTGAGCCCTGGGTTCATGGAGGGGATCGTAAAGCGGCACGACCGACCGCGTCCCGACCCGGGGACCGTGATCACCACCACGCCGGGCGCCACGGACCACGTGCCCGGCCGACCGCGCCCGCCGCCCGCACCGACACCGGCCCCGCACAGCCAGGCCCCGCGGCGCCCCGCCCCGCACCCCACCCCCGCATCCCACCCCCGTACCCCGGCCGCGCACGCGGCCCCCGCACCCCGCCCCAATAGCCGCGCGACCCCCCACCCGCCCCGCCGCTACGATCGCCGTCTGATGTCTGCCACCCTCGTTGCCAAGAATCTCGCCGCCGGGCACGGCGACCGCACGCTCTTCTCCGGGCTCGACCTCGTCGTCGCGCCGGGTGAGGTGATCGGGCTGGTCGGTGCCAATGGAGCGGGTAAGTCCACGCTGCTGCGGCTCTTCGCGGGGCTGGACGCCCCGCCGGAGGGCGAGCTGCGGCTGAGCCCCGCCACCGCGACCGTCGGCCACCTCCCGCAGGAGCCCGAGCGGCGCCCCGGGGAGTCCGTGCGCGCCTTCCTCGCCCGCCGCACCGGCGTCGCCGACGCCCAGCTCGCGCTGGACGAGGCCACCCAGGCGCTGGTCGAGGAGAAGCCGGGCGCGGACGACGCGTACGCCGAGGCCCTGGAGCGCTGGCTCGCGCTCGGCGCCGCCGACCTCGACGAGCGGGCCGAGGAGACCGCGGCCCAGCTGGGCCTGGCGGTCGGCCTGGACCAGCCGATGACCTCGCTCTCCGGCGGCCAGGCGGCCCGTGCCTCGCTCGCCTCCCTCCTCCTCTCCCGGTACGACGTCTTCCTGCTCGACGAGCCCACCAACGACCTGGACCTGGACGGCCTGGAGCGGCTGGAGCGGTTCGTGACCGGGCTGCGCGCCGGGACCGTCCTGGTCAGCCACGACCGCGAGTTCCTGACCAGGACCGTGGACCGGGTGGTCGAACTGGACCTGGTCCAGCAGCAGGTGAACACCTTCGGCGGCGGGTACGCCGCGTATCTGGAGGAGCGCGAGCGGGCCCGCCGGCACGCCCGCGAGGAGTACGAGGAGTACGCCGAGACCAGGGCGTCCTTGGAGGCGCGCGCCCACCTCCAGCGCAACTGGATGGAGAAGGGCGTCAAGAACGCCCGCCGCAAGGCTCCCGACAACGACAAGATCGGCCGTAACGCCCGGGTGGAGGCCACCGAGAAGCAGGCCGCCAAGGCCAAGCAGACCCAGCGCATGATCGAGCGGATGGACGTCGTCGAGGAGCCGCGCAAGGAGTGGGAGCTGCGGATGGAGATCGCGGCAGCGCCGCGCTCCGGGGCCGTCGTCGCCACCCTGCGCGGCGCCTGCCTGGACCGCGGCGACTTCCGCTTCGGCCCGGTGGACCTGCAGATCGACTGGGCGGACCGGGTCGCGATCACCGGCCCGAACGGCTCGGGCAAGTCGACACTGCTCGGCGCGCTGCTCGGCCGGCTCCCGCTGGACGAGGGCCAGGCGTATCTGGGGCCGGGCGTGCTCGTCGGGGAGATCGAGCAGGCCCGCGGGCAGCTCTTCCAGGGCCCGGAGGCGGCCGGTGAGCCGCTCCTGGACGCCTTCCGCCGCTCCGTCCCCGAGATGGCGCCGGCGGACGTCCGCACGCTGCTGGCGAAGTTCGGGCTCAAGGCCGGGCACGTGCTGCGCCCGGTGGCCACGCTGTCGCCGGGGGAGCGGACCCGGGCGGCGCTCGCCCTCCTCCAGGGCCGCGGGGTGAACCTCCTCGTACTGGACGAGCCGACCAACCACCTCGACCTCCCGGCGATCGAGCAGCTGGAGTCCGCGCTCGCGTCGTACCAAGGCACGTTGCTGCTGGTCAGCCACGACCGCCGGCTGCTGGACGCCGTGCACACCACGCGGCGGATCGAGGTGGCGGACGGCCGGGTCGCCGAGCGCTGACCGCGCGGGCCCGGCGCGCGGGCCCGCCGGAGGGCGCTGACCGGATGCCGCCGTACGGCGTCCGGTAATGGATTTGGCCCTGTGGCACGGAACCCGTAAGGTTGTGTTCACCGACGCGGGGTGGAGCAGCTCGGTAGCTCGCTGGGCTCATAACCCAGAGGTCGCAGGTTCAAATCCTGTCCCCGCTACTGCCGCAACAGTGCGTGTCAGAGGCCCCTTCCTTCGGGAAGGGGCCTCTGGCGTATGCGCGGGCGGTCCGCGGAGACGGCGCTCCGGTCGGTCCGGGGCGAAGCGGGAGAAAGGCATCCCTTCCCGGCAGTTCTTGAAACGGGAACAAAAGGGTCAGAGTCGATCCCCGGCGTGATCGCAGCGCACAAAAGCGATCGGAAGCTGTCGATAAGTGCTGACTTTTCGTCAGCAGCCCAGTCCGGACGGTGGGATTCCCAACACTCGAAGGGTGAGGATGCCTTCCGGACCCCCAGCCGAACCCCCCGAGGAGCTGACGGCCCCGCTCGCGTGCGAACCCGAGGAGCTGACCGCCCCGCTCGCGTACGAAGGTGTCTGGAGGTTCACCGCTCCGGCACTGGAGTCCTCGGTGCCACAGGCGCGGCACGCGGTACGGGATCTGCTCGGCGACCAGCGCGTGCCCGCGGGGCCCGACATCGTGGACGGCCTGCTACTGATCACGTCCGAGCTGGTCACCAACGCGGTGCAGCACGCGGCCCTGCTCTCCCCGCAGATCACCGTCGAGCTGGCCGTCGGCGCCGACTGGGTGCGGATCGCCGTCGAGGACAACCACCCCTACCGCCCCAAGGCGCTGGAGGCCGACGAGGAGGACCTCGGCGGCCGCGGCCTCTGGCTGATCAAGATGATCACGACGGAGGCCGGCGGGAAGTGCGGCGTGGAACACACGGCGAGCGGCGGCAAGGTCGTATGGGCCGAACTGCCGCTCGCCCAGGTGGCCGCTGCTACCAGCCCGCAGTCGTCCCTGTGAGTTCACGGATCGCCGGGCGCGCCGCGTCCAGCACGGTCATGAACCACACCGAGAACGGCGCCTCGGAGTGCCGCCGGTTCAGCTCGTCCGGCGTCACGAAGGCGTACTCCCCGACCTCCTCGGGGTCCGGCTCCGGAGTGTCCCGGACCAGGCCCACGAAGAGGTGGTTGTACTCCTGCTCGACCAGCCCGGACTCCGGGTCCGGGTGGTTGTAGCGCACGGTGCCGGCCTCGCCGAGCAGCGACGGGGCGATGCCCAGCTCCTCGGCGGTGCGCCGCGCCGCGGCCGCGAAGGGCTTCTCGCCCGGATACGGGTGGCCGCAGGCCGTGTTGGACCACACGCCGGGGGAGTGGTACTTCCCCAGCGCCCGGCGCTGCAGCAGCAGCCGGCCCTGCTCGTCGAAGAGGAAGACGGAGAAGGCCCGGTGCAGCTGCCCGGGCGCCTGATGGGCGGCGAGCTTCTCCGCCGTGCCGATCGTTCTACCGTCCTCGTCCACCAACTCCAGCATGATCGGCTCGGCGGCCGTGTCTGTCGCGGTCATCGCGGCGGCCCCGGTGGTCTGTCCGTTGGCAGGTGTGATCGGCATGCCCATCCTTCGCGTTTTCCTCGGTCCTCGATGGTCAAGTCTGCCCTAGTAGCGCCCGTATCAGGCGTACGGCGACGCCCCGTGTGCGGCGTGGCAGAACGCACGGCGCACAGCAGGGGCCGCGCGCCGTCTCAGGCGGACCGAGCGCCGTCTCGCGTCACCCCACGTGCCTCCGGATGCCGCAGGCACCACCCCTCCCATGCCGACGCGATCATCGCGTCGATGCCGTGCCGCGCGCGCCAGCCCAGCTCCTTGGTGGCCAGCTCGCAGGAGGCGACCACCCGCGCCGGGTCGCCGGCCCGCCGTCCCTCGACGACGGGCGTCAGGTCCGAGCGGCCGCTGATCCCGAGGACGAGGTCCGCCATCTCCCGTACGGAGACGCCCTGGCCGGTGCCGACGTTGAGCGTGAGGTCACCGGGGCTTTCCTGGCCGGTGAGCCGCCGTGCGGCGGCGACGTGCGCGTCGGCCAGGTCCTCGACGTGGATGTAGTCGCGGACGCAGGTGCCGTCGGGGGTGTCGTAGTCGTCGCCGAAGATCAGCGGCGGCTCACCGGCCGTGACCTTCTCGAACATCATCGGGATGATGTTGAAGACCCCGACGTCCGCCAGCTCCGGCGCCGCCGCGCCCGCGACGTTGAAGTACCGCAGGCACGCGGTCGCGATGCCGTGCGCCCGGCCCGCGGCGCGCACCAGCCACTCGCCCGCGAGCTTGGTCTCGCCATAAGGGTTCATCGGCAGGCACGGGGTGTCCTCGGTGACCAGGTCCACATCCGGCATCCCGTAGACCGCCGCCGAGGAGGAGAGCACGAAGCGCTGCACCCCGGCCGCCGCCACCGCCTCCAGCAGCACGGTCAGCCCGTGCACGTTCTCCCGGTAGTACGTCAGCGGCTGCTCCACCGACTCACCGACCTGCTTCTTCGCGGCGAGGTGGATGACGCCGGTCACGCCGTGCTCCGCGAGCGTGGCGTCCACCACGTCACGGTCCTGTACCGAAGCGCGCACCAGCGGCACCCCGGCGGGCAGCCGCTCGGGGAATCCGCTGGAGACGTCGTCCAGTACGACGACCTTCTCTCCCGCCGCCGCCATGGCCCTCGCCACATGCGCGCCGATATAACCCGTCCCACCTGTGATCAGCCATGTCATAACCGGCACCCTAACCAGGGCCGCAGTTGTTCATCGACGGCAAGATCGACCATGATGATCGCGGCAGACGCCACCGCCGGACGGCCACCGCCCGGTGAATGCGTGGTGAACGGCCGCATCCGGCGATCCGATAACCTCTGCCGACGTGCCACCGACCCCTCCGGGGCCCGAGGTGTGCCACGACTGCTGCCCGGGTAGTTCGTACCGAATGCGGACCGGCCGGCGGCCTTGCCAGCATTCAGGGAGTGAATTCGTCTGTCGACCGCAATCCTCACCGGTGCGCCGGTCGCCGGGTCGCCGCTCGAAGGCGACCTGCGCGAGCTGGGCTTCGATGTCCGCAGCGCGGCCGACGCCGCCGAGGCGGCCCGGCTGCTGGCCGAGGTCCCGGCAGGCCGGCGGGTCGCCCTGGTCGACCCGCGGTTCGTCGGCCACCTGCACAGCCTGCGGCTGGCGCTGACCGACCCGCGTTTCCCGGCCGCCGCGGTCACCGGCGCGCTCACGGCGCAGCCCGAGGCGCGCGCCGCGCTCACCCGGGCGCTCGCCACGGCGGGCTCCGCCGACGGGCTCCCGGACGCCGTCGCGGAGACGCTGGACGCCGAGGGCGTATCGGTGCACCGCCCCGAGCTCGGCTCGCTGGTCGCTTCCGTACCCTCCGGCGCACAGCAGCGCCATGAGGCGCGGGCCGCGGTGAGCGCCGTGGACGACGAGGCCGTACGCCTGCGTACCGCGGTGAAGTCCCGCGACGGGTTCTTCACGACGTACTGCATCAGCCCGTACTCCCGCTACCTCGCCCGCTGGTGCGCGCGGCGCGGCCTGACGCCGAACCAGGTCACCACCGCGTCCCTGCTCACCGCGCTGATCGCGGCGGGCTGCGCGGCCACCGGGACCCGCGCCGGCTTCATCGCCGCGGGCCTGCTCCTCCTCTTCTCCTTCGTCCTGGACTGCACCGACGGGCAGCTCGCCCGCTACTCCCTGCAGTACTCGACGATGGGCGCCTGGCTGGACGCGACGTTCGACCGGGCCAAGGAGTACGCGTACTACGCGGGCCTGGCGCTGGGCGCGGCGCGTGGCGGCGATGACGTCTGGGCGCTGGCGCTGGGCGCGATGGTGCTGCAGACGGTCCGGCACGTCGTGGACTTCTCCTTCAACGAGGCGAACCACGACGCCACCGCCAACACCAGCCCGACCGCGGCGCTCTCCGACAAGCTCGACAGCGTCGGCTGGACGGTCTGGGCCCGCCGGATGATCGTGCTGCCCATCGGCGAGCGCTGGGCCCTGATCGCCGTCCTCACGGCCGTCACGACGCCCCGCATCGTCTTCTACGTGCTGCTCATCGGCTGCGCGCTGGCCGGCTGCTACACCACAGCGGGCCGGGTGCTGCGCTCGCTGACCCGCCGCGCGCGCCGTACCGACCGGGCAGCGCAGGCCCTCGCCGACCTCGGCGACTCCGGGCCGCTCGGCGAGGGCTTCGCCGCCGCCTTCAAGGGCGCGGCCCGCAAGCTCCCCGGCTTCGCGGCCCCCGTGATCGCCGCCGTCGGTGCCGCTGTGATGATCGCCACCGCCGCCTTCGCCGGCTGGGGCAGCCCCTGGGTCTGCGTCGCCGCGCTGGTGTACGCCGTACTCTCCGGCCTCGCCGTGGCCCGCCCCCTCAAGGGCGCGCTGGACTGGCTCGTGCCGCCGCTCTTCCGCGTCGGCGAGTACGTCGCGATTCTGGTGATTGCGGCCCGTTCCGAGGTGAACGGGGCGTTGCCGGCGGCATTCGGGCTGGTGGCCGCGGTCGCCTACCATCACTACGACACGGTGTACCGCATCCGCGGCGGCAGCGGCGCGCCTCCGCGCTCTCTGGTGCGGGCGACCGGCGGACACGAGGGCCGTGCCCTCGTGGTCTCGATCGCCGCGGCCGCACTGCCCACCTCAGGTTTCACAATCGCGCTCACGGTCCTCGCGGGGGCCCTGGCGCTGCTGGTGCTCACTGAGAGCATCCGCTTCTGGGTGTCCTCTCATGCACCCGCCGTACACGACGAAGGAGAACCCGCATGATCGGCCTCGTGCTGGCGGCCGGCGCCGGACGGCGTCTGCGTCCCTACACCGACACCCTGCCCAAGGCTCTGGTGCCGGTCGATGGCGACACGACCATTCTGGACCTCACCCTCGGCAACTTCGCCGAGATCGGCCTGACCGAGGTCGGGATCATCGTCGGCTACCGCAAGGAGGCCGTGTACGAGCGCAAGGAGGCCCTGGAGCAGAAGTACGGCCTCAAGCTCACGCTGATCGACAACGACAAGGCCGAGGAGTGGAACAATGCCTACTCCCTGTGGTGCGGCCGTGACGCGATCAAGCACGACGTGATCCTCGCCAACGGCGACACCGTGCACCCGGTCTCCGTCGAGAAGACCCTGCTCGCCGCGCGCGGCGACGGCAAGAAGATCATCCTCGCGCTGGACACGGTCAAGGACCTGGCCGAAGAGGAGATGAAGGTCGTCGTCGACCCCGAGAAGGGCATGACGAAGATCACCAAGCTGATGGACCCCGCCGAGGCGACCGGCGAGTACATCGGCCTGACCCTCATCGAGGGCGAGGCCGCCGACGAGCTGGCCGACGCCCTGAAGACGGTCTTCGAGACGGACCCGCAGCAGTTCTACGAGCACGGCTACCAGGAGCTCGTGAACCGCGGCTTCCGGATCGACGTGGCCCCGATCGGCGACGTCAAGTGGGTCGAGATCGACAACCACGACGACCTCGCGAAGGGCCGTGAAATCGCATGCCAGTACTGACCCGCCTCATCCCGTCCCCGGTCGTCGTTGACATCAACGCGGGCGCGCTGGACGACCTGGCGGGCCTGCTGGCCGATCAGCGCATCTCCGCGTCCGGGAAGCTCGCGATCGCCATCTCCGGCGGTTCGGGCGCCCGGCTGCGGGAGCGGCTGTCCCCCGCGCTGCCCGGCGCGGAGTGGTACGAGGTCGGCGGTGGCACGCTCGACGACGCGATCAAGCTCGCCGACGCCATGAAGAAGGGGCACTACGACGCGGTCGTGGGCCTCGGCGGCGGCAAGATCATCGACTGCGCCAAGTTCGCCGCCGCCCGCATCGGCCTGCCGCTGGTCGCCGTCGCGACGAACCTGTCGCACGACGGCCTGTGCTCGCCGGTCGCCACCCTCGACAACGACGCGGGCCGCGGCTCGTACGGTGTGCCGAACCCGATCGCCGTGGTCATCGACCTCGACATCATCCGCGAGGCCCCCGTACGGTTCGTCCGCTCCGGCATCGGCGACGCGATCTCCAACATCTCCGCTGTCGCGGACTGGGAGCTCTCGCACCGCGAGACCGGCGAGGACATCGACGGGCTGGCCGCCGCCATGGCGCGCCAGGCCGGCGAGGCCGTGCTGCGCCACCCGGGCGGCGTCGGCGACGACAAGTTCCTCCAGGTGCTGGCCGAGGGCCTGGTCCTCACCGGCATCTCGATGTCCGTCGCGGGCGACAGCCGGCCGGCCTCCGGGGCCTGCCACGAGATCAACCACGCGTTCGACATCCTCTTCCCCAAGCGGGCTGCGAGCCACGGCGAGCAGTGCGGCCTCGGTGCCGCGTTCGCCACGCACCTGCGCGGGGACAAGGAGACGTCCGCGCTGATGGTCCAGGTGCTGCAGCGGCACGGCCTGCCGGTCACGCCGGGCGAGATCGGTTTCACGGACGAGGAGTTCGTGCAGGTCGTGGAGTTCGCCCCGAAGACCCGCCCCGGTCGCTACACGATCCTGGAACACCTGGACCTGTCCGCCGATCAGATCAGGGACGCATACGCCGACTATGCCAAAACCATCGGTAGCTGAACTCCGGCCGGTCGTTCACCCGGAGGGGGTGAAGGACCGGCGGAGCGGTGAGCACTGGGGCGGCCGGCTCTACATGCGCGAGATCTCGCTGCGCATCGACCGGCACCTGGTGAACACGCGGGTCACGCCCAACCAGCTGACCTACGTGATGACCGCCGCCGGCGCCCTCGCCGCCCCGGCCCTCCTGGTGCCGGGCATCACGGGCGCCGTGCTCGGCGTGGTGATGGTCCAGCTCTATCTGCTGCTCGACTGCGTCGACGGCGAGATCGCCCGCTGGAAGAAGCAGTACTCGATGGCCGGGGTGTACCTGGACCGTGTCGCCGCCTACCTGTGCGACGCCGCGGTCCTGGTCGGCTTCGGCCTGCGCGCCGCCGACCTGTTCGGCTCCGGGCGGATCGACTGGCTGTGGGCCTTCCTCGGTACGCTCGCGGCCCTCGGCGCCATCCTGGTCAAGGCCGAGACCGACCTCGTCGGCGTCGCCCGCCACCAGGCCGGGCTGCCGCCGGTCAAGGAGGCGGCGTCCGAGCCGCGCTCGTCCGGCATGGCGCTGGCCCGCAAGGCCGCCGGGGCGCTGAAGTTCCACCGGCTGATCCTCGGGATCGAGGCGTCCCTGCTGATCCTGGTCCTGGCGATCCTGGACGCGGTCAGGGGCGATCTGTTCTTTTCGCGGCTCGGCGTCGCCGTGCTGGCCGGCATCGCGCTCGTCCAGACGCTGCTCCACCTCGTGTCCATCCTGGCTTCAAGCAGGCTCAAGTGACCCAGACTCCACAGAACCTGAAGCTCGGCGCGGTCGTCCTCACCATGGGCAACCGCCCCGAGGAGCTGCGCGCGCTCCTCGACTCCGTCGCCAAGCAGAACGGCGACGCGATCGAGGTGGTGGTCGTCGGCAACGGCTCGCCGCTGCCGGAGCTCCCCGAGGGCGTACGGACGGTGGAGCTGCCGGAGAACGTCGGCATCCCGGCGGGCCGGAACGTCGGCATCGAGGCGTTCGGCCCCGCCGGGGCAGACAAGGACGTCCTGCTCTTCCTGGACGACGACGGCCTGCTCGCCAATATGGACACCGCCGAGCTGTGCCGCGAGGCGTTCGCCCGCGACCCGAAGCTGGGGATCATCAGCTTCCGCATCGCGGACCCGGACACCGGGGAGACCCAGCGCCGCCACGTACCGCGGCTGCGCGCGGCCGACCCGCTGCGCTCCTCCCGCGTGACGACCTTCCTCGGCGGTGCGAACGCGGTCCGCACGAAGGTCTTCGACGAGGTCGGCGGTCTGCCCGACGACTTCTTCTACGCGCACGAGGAGACCGACCTCGCCTGGCGGGCCCTGGACGCGGGCTGGATGATCGACTACCGCGCCGACATGGTCCTGCTGCACCCGACCATGGCCCCCACCCGGCACGCCGTCTACCACCGGATGGTGGCGCGCAATCGGGTGTGGCTGGCGCGCCGCAACCTGCCCGCTCCGCTGGTCCCGGTCTACCTCGGGGTATGGCTGCTGCTGACGCTGGCCAGGCGCCCGTCCCTGCCGGGGCTGCGGGCCTGGCTGGGCGGTTTCAAGGAGGGCTGGACCACGTCGTGCGGCCCCAGGCGTCCCATGAAGTGGCGTACCGTGTGGCGCCTGACCCGACTGGGCCGTCCGCCGGTCATCTGACAAGCTCGGTCGGAGAGCAGCATCCGGCGCGACCCGGGGGTACTCAGAGCCTGAGGCACCCCCGGGAAGCGCACCTTGAGGACGAAAGTGTCAACTGTGAGCGAGACCAGGCACGACAGTGCGGTCGCCATGAATGCCCCGCGGGCCCCCGAAGGCGGGCTCGCGCCGGTGCAGCTGGCCCAGAAGTACGGGCTGACGCAGAGCGGCGCCCGGCCGAGCCTGCCGGAGTACGTCCGGCAGCTGTGGCAGCGCCGTCACTTCATCTCGGCCTTCTCCAGCGCCAAGCTGACCGCCCAGTACAGCCAGGCCAAGCTGGGCCAGCTGTGGCAGGTGGCCACGCCGCTGCTGAACGCGCTGGTCTACTACTTGATCTTCGGTCTGCTGCTCGGCACCAGCCGGGGCGTGCCGGACTTCGTGCCCTTCCTGGTGACGGGCGTCTTCATCTTCACGTTCACGCAGAGCTCGGTGCTGGCGGGGACGCGGGCGATCTCGGGCAATCTCGGCCTGGTGCGGGCGCTGCATTTCCCGCGCGCCTGCCTGCCGATTTCCTTCTGTCTGATGCAGCTCAAGCAGCTGATGTTCTCCATGGGCGTGCTCGTGGTGATCCTGCTGGCGTTCGGGCAGGTGCCGGGCTGGTCGTGGCTGCTGGCGATTCCGGCGCTGTGTCTGCAGTTCGTCTTCAACACCGGTCTCGCGATGATCATGGCGCGGCTGGGCAGCAAGACCCCGGACCTCGCGCAGCTGATGCCGTTCATCCTGCGCACCTGGATGTACGCCTCCGGCGTGATGTACAGCATCGACCACATCCTGCAGACCAAGCACGTCCCCGGTGCGATCCGGTTCCTGCTGGATGTGAATCCGGGCGCGGTCTACATCGACCTGGTGCGGTTCTCCCTGATCGACTCCTTCAACACCCTCCCGCAGCATGTGTGGGCGCTGGCGCTGGGCTGGGCGGTCGTGATGGGCGCGGCGGGCTTTGTGTACTTCTGGAAGGCGGAGGAGCGGTACGGCCGTGGCTGAGCAGCAGAAGACCGACCTGGAGCAGCCGGCGGTGCAGGACGCCGCGACCGCGGAGGAGCGCATCCCGACCGTCATCGCGGATGATCTGCACATCGTGTACCGGGTCTATGGCACCGGCGCGGGCCGGGGCAGTGCCACCGCGGCGCTGAACCGGATCGTGCGCCGCAAGCCCTCCACCGGGGTGCGGGAGGTGCACGCGGTCAAGGGCGTGACCTTCACCGCCTACCGGGGCGAGTCGATCGGCCTGATCGGCACCAACGGCTCGGGCAAGTCCACCCTGCTCAAGGCGGTGGCGGGCCTGCTGCCGGCCGAGCGCGGCCATGTCTACACGCACGGCCAGCCCTCGCTGCTGGGGGTGAACGCGGCGCTGATGAACGACCTGACCGGCGAGCGCAACGTCATCCTGGGCGGACTGGCCATGGGCATGACTCGCGAGCAGGTCCGCGAGCGCTACCAGGGCATCGTCGACTTCTCCGGCATCAACGAGAAGGGCGACTTCATCTCCCTGCCGATGCGCACGTACTCCTCCGGCATGGCCGCCCGCCTGCGGTTCTCCATCGCCGCGGCCAAGGACCACGACGTCCTGATGATCGACGAGGCCCTCGCGACCGGCGACCGCAAGTTCCAGAAGCGCTCCGAGGCCCGCATCCGCGAGCTGCGCAAGGAGGCCGGCACGGTCTTCCTGGTCAGCCACAACAACAAGTCCATCCGGGACACCTGCGACCGGGTGCTGTGGCTGGAGAAGGGCGAGCTCCTCATGGACGGCCCCACGGACGACGTGATCAAGGCATACGAGAAGGAAACGGGCAAGTAGCCCCGTATCCGGAGAGAAGGCCCCCGCGCGTCCGGGCGCGGGGGCCTTCGATGTTGAAGAAATGGTCAACTCTGGCCGCAGGCGGAACAGTTGTCCGCCCGGCGGAGTTGTCCGGATCGTTGCTCCATGGTTCGGCACCCCCTCGGACGGGCGTGAGATGTACGGCGTAAGCTGTACGGGTGCGGAACGGCACATGTGGTACAAGTCGGGCAATATGGTCCGACGGCGGCGATGAGCGCCCTGATCGGACGGGTTGCGCGTGCGGCGTGTCCGAAATATGAAGTTTTAGCGTGGCGGTGTAGAACGGGAGACGTGACGGCAATGGCTACGGGATCTCTCCGGCTCCGGAACGCGCCGGGCAGCCTCCGGTGAGCCCGGAGCCTGTCGCGCCCGAGCGCGCCGTTCTGGACAAGGCCGCGCACGAGAACTTCCCCGTCGCGCCGTTCTTCCTGCCCCGCGCCTGGCGCGCCGACCTGATGGCCGTCTACGGATTCGCACGTCTGGTCGACGACATCGGCGACGGCGACCTCGCACCGGGCGGCGGCGACGCGGTACTGCTCGGCCTCGACCGTTCGCAGGCCGACGAACGTACCGCCCTGCTCGACGCGCTGGACGCCGACCTGCGCCGGGTCTACAGCGACCGGGCGCCGGGCCCCCGGCACCCCCTCATGCGCCGCCTCGGCCCGACCGTACGACGCTGCGGGCTGAGCCCCGGGCCGTTCGAGCGCCTGATCGAAGCCAATCGGCAGGACCAGCGCGTCGGTCGCTACGAGAGCTACGCGGACCTGCTGGACTACTGCGAACTGTCCGCCAACCCCGTGGGCCGGCTGGTCCTGGGCATCACGGGCACGACCACGCCCGAGCGGGTCCGCCGTTCGGACGCCATCTGCACCGCCCTTCAGATCGTCGAACACCTCCAGGACGTCTCCGAGGACCTGCGGAGAGACCGCATCTATCTGCCCGCCGAGGACATGAAGCGCTTCGGCGTCACCGAATCCGACCTGGCCGCCCCGAGAGGGGGCGCACCCGCGCGCGCACTGTTTGCATTCGAAGCCGAACGCGCCGGTGAGCTGCTGAATGAAGGTGCCCCGCTGGTGGGTAGCGTCCACGGCAGACTCAAGCTGCTGCTCGCCGGCTTCGTCGCCGGCGGACGCGCCGCCCTCCAGGCGGTGGCGGCCGCCGATCACGACGTCCTCCCTGGACCGCCCAAGCCCAGCAAGCTCGGTCTGCTGCGCGCGGTAGGGGCGACACTGCGAAGAGAGGGGTGAGTCGGACCGTGGAGGCAATCGCACACGCGTCCGCGCCGGTGCTCGCTGCGTACCGCTACTGCGAGGCCGTTACCGGGCAGCAGGCGCGTAACTTCGCTTACGGAATCCGGCTGTTGCCCGCCGACAAGCGCCAGGCCATGTCGGCGCTGTACGCGTTCTCGCGCCGGGTGGACGACATCGGCGACGGCGCGCTGGCGCCGGCCGAGAAGGAGCAGCGGCTCGCGGACACCCGCGGCCTGCTGGCGCGCATCAAGGACGGCCGGGTCGCGGAGGACGACACCGACCCGGTGGCGGTCGCGCTCGCGGACGCCGCGCGCCGCTTCCCGCTCCCGCTGGACGGCCTGGACGAGCTGATCGACGGCGTCCTGATGGACGTGCACGGCGAGACGTACGCGACCTGGGACGACCTCAAGGGCTACTGCCGCTGCGTCGCCGGGGCCATCGGGCGGCTCTCGCTCGGCGTGTTCGGCACCGTGCCCGGCGCGCCGGAGGCCGACCGCGCCCCCGAGTACGCCGATACGCTGGGGCTCGCCCTGCAGCTGACCAACATCCTCCGGGACGTGCGGGAGGACGCGGCCAACGGCCGTACGTACCTCCCCGCCGAGGACCTGGAGAAGTTCGGCTGCGCCGCGGGCTTCCACGGCTCCGTCCCGCCCGCGGGCGCGGACTTCACCGGGCTCGTCCACTTCGAAGTACGCCGGGCCCTCGCCCTGTTCGCCGAGGGCTTCCGGCTGCTGCCCATGCTGGACCGGCGCAGCGGCGCCTGCGTCGCCGCCATGGCCGGGATCTACCACCGGCTGCTCCGCCGCATCGCCGACGATCCCGAGGCGGTGCTGCGCGGCCGGGTCTCGCTGCCCGGCCATGAGAAGGCGTTCGTGGCCGTCCGCGGCCTCTCCGGGCTCGACGCGCGGGCGATCGGCCGCCGGCAGGCCGTCAGGAGGCGCGCATGACACGCCGAGCGAGCCGGAGCACGTCCGCGCAGGTACACGCCGTGCGACGGTCCCGGGAGCGGCGGGCAACCCCGTGGCGTACTGCTGCGTCCATGACAGCGGCATCCCGGGAGGACGCATGACTTCCGCCGACACACGGCCGGCCACGCACGTCACCGCGGGCGCCTCCAGCGACGGGGGCGCCACCGCGGTCGTCGTCGGCGGCGGCCTCGCGGGCACCACGGCGGCCCTCGCGCTCGCCGACGCCGGGCTGCGCGTCACCCTCGTCGAGGGCCGGCCCCGGCTGGGCGGCCTCGCCTTCTCCTTCCGCCGCGACTCCGCGGCCGGCGAGCTGAGCGTGGACAACGGCCAGCACGTCTACCTGCGCTGCTGCACCGCCTACCGGGACTTCCTGGAGCGCGTCGGCGGCGCGCACCTGATGCCGATTCAGGACCGACTGGACGTGCCGGTGCTGGACGCCGACCCGGCGCGCGCCGCGACGGGCATGCGCCTGGGCCGGTTGCGCCGCACCGCCCTGCCCGTGCCGCTGCACCTCGCCGCGAGCCTGGCCGGTTACCCGCACCTCTCGCTCGCCGAGCGCGCCTCCGTGGGCCGGGCCGCGCTCGCCCTGAAGGCCCTGGACCCGGCCGACCCCGCGCTGGACCGCATCGACTTCGCGAGCTGGCTCGCCCGGCACGGCCAGTCACCGCGTGCCGTCGAGGCGCTGTGGGACCTGGTCGGCGTCGCCACGCTGAACGCCCGCGCCGCCGACGCCTCTGCCGGGCTCGCCGCCATGGTCTTCAAGACCGGCTTGCTCTCCGACCCCGGGGCCGCCGACATCGGCTGGTCCCGCGTCCCGCTCGGCGAGGTCCACGACACGCTCGCCCGGGCCGCGCTGGAGAGGGCCGGGGTGCGCGTGGAGACCCGTACGCGGGCGAGCGCGCTCACGCGCACCGACGAGCGGCGCTGGCAGGTCACCGTCGAGAACGGCCCGCACAGCCAGGAGCAGCTGGCCGCCGACACGGTCGTACTGGCCCTGCCGCAGCGCGAGGCGCACGGCCTCCTGCCGCCCGGCGCGCTGGCCCGTCCCGACCGGCTGCTGGACATCGGTACGGCTCCGATCCTCAACGTGCACGTGCTCTACGACCGCAAGGTCCTGCGCCGCCCGTTCTTCGCGACGCTCGGCTCGCCGCTGCAGTGGGTCTTCGACCGCACGGACGCGTCCGGGCTGCAGGGCGGCGGGCAGTACCTCGCCGTCTCGCAGTCCGCTGCGCAGGACGAGATCGACCTGCCGGTCGGCGTGCTGCGCGAGCGGTATCTTCCGGAGCTCGCGCGGGTGCTGCCCGCCGCGCGGGGCGCGAAGGTCCGCGACTTCTTCGTCACCCGCGAGCGCACCGCGACGTTCGCCCCCGCACCGGGCGTCGGCCGTCTCAGGCCCGCCGCCCGCACCCAGTCCGCCGGCCTGTACCTGGCCGGTTCGTGGACCGCCACAGGGTGGCCCGCGACCATGGAAAGCGCTGTTCGCAGCGGCACCAGTGCCGCACGCGAGGCACTCACCGAACTCGGCTTCCCCCAGGGATCACTGCCCCAGGAGGCGGCATGACTACGAGTACGCGCGCTCGCACGAGCACGAGCACCGGAAACAGAGGAGAAACCGTGCACCCGGCTTCCCCAGTAATCGACACCGAGGGCGTCACCGCACTCCTGGAGCGCGGGCGCAGGCTCGCCACTCCGGTGCTGCGGGCCGCCGTTGACCGGCTCGCGCCTCCCATGGACACCGTAGCCGCGTACCACTTCGGCTGGATCGACGCCGCGGGTGCGCCGTCGGCGGGCGACGGCGGCAAGGCCGTACGCCCCGCGCTCGCGCTGCTCTCGGCGGAGGCTGCGGGCGCCGCGCCGGAGGTCGGCATCCCCGGTGCCGTCGCCGTGGAGCTCGTGCACAACTTCTCGCTGCTGCACGACGACCTGATGGACGGCGACGAGCAGCGCCGGCACCGCGACACCGTCTGGAAGGTGCACGGACCCGCCCAGGCCATCCTGGTCGGTGACGCGCTCTTCGCACTCGCCAACGAGATACTGCTGGAACTGGGGACCGTGGACGCCGGGCGCGCGGCGCGCCGGCTCACCCTCGCCACCCGCAAGCTGATCGACGGCCAGGCCCAGGACATCTCCTACGAGCACCGCGACCGGGTCACCGTCGCGGAGTGCCTGGAGATGGAGGGCAACAAGACCGGCGCGCTGCTGGCCTGCGCCGTCTCCATCGGCGCGGTGCTCGGCGGCGCCAGTGACCGCACCGCCGACATCCTGGAGAAGTACGGCTACCACCTCGGCCTCGCCTTCCAGGCCGTCGACGACCTGCTCGGCATCTGGGGCGACCCGGACGCCACCGGCAAGCAGACCTGGTCCGACCTGCGGCAGCGCAAGAAGTCGCTGCCGGTCGTCGCCGCCCTGGACGCGGGCGGCCCGGCATCCGAGAAGCTCGCCCGCATCCTGGCCGCCGACGCCAAGAAGAGCGAGACCGAGATCGCCGATTTCACGGAGGCGGAATTCGCCTCCCGCGCGGCTCTCATCGAGGAGGCCGGTGGCCGCGAGTGGACCTCGGAGGAGGCCCGCCGCCAGCACGCCACCGCGATCGCCGCACTCGACGAGATCGATATGCCCGAAGAGGTCCGCGGCCAGCTCGTCGCCCTCGCGGACTTCGTCGTCGTACGGAAGAGATGATCACGATTACACCGAACTAGTTCGCAGTCGCCGGCCGGTGCCGGCCGCCCTCGGTACGCCATACCGGGGGCCCGGCACCGGCCGACGGAAGCCCCATGCATTCGTCTTTGATTACTGCAGAAGGGGAAGCCATGACAGCGACGACCGACGGAAGCACCGGGGCGGCCCTGCCGGCCCGGGCACCCTCGGCCAGCGATGCCACCGCTGAGACCACCCACCGGAGCCCCGCGGCCCCGCCCCCGGCGCCCGACGACCCGACGGGCGCGGCGCGGCAGGCGACCGCCCGGGCCACCGAATACCTCCTCTCCCTCCAGGACCCCGCAGGCTGGTGGAAGGGCGACCTCGACACCAACGTGACGATGGACGCCGAGGACCTGATGCTCCGCCAGTTCCTGGGCATCAGCGACCCGAAGACCACCGAGGCCGCCGCCCGCTTCGTACGCGGCGAGCAGCGCGACGACGGCACCTGGGCCAGCTTCTACGGCGGCCCCGGAGAGCTCTCCACCACCATCGAGGGCTATGTCGCCCTCCGCTTGGCCGGCGACCGGCCCGACGACCCGCACATGGCCAGGGCGTCCGCCTGGATCCGCGCACAGGGCGGCATCGCGGCCTCCCGCGTCTTCACCCGCATCTGGCTGGCCCTCTTCGGCTGGTGGAAGTGGGAGGACCTGCCCGAGCTGCCGCCCGAGCTCATCGCCTTCCCGAAGTGGTTCCCGCTCAACATCTACGACTTCGGCTGCTGGGCCCGGCAGACCATCGTCCCGCTGACGATCGTCTCCGCCCACCGGCCCGTGCGCCCCGCGCCGTTCGCCCTGGACGAGCTGCACACCGACCCGCGCCACCCGAACCCACCGCGGCCGCTCGCCCCCGTCACCACCTGGGACGGCGTCTTCCAGCGCCTGGACGCGGCGCTGCACGTCTACCGCAAGGTCGCGCCGCGCCGGCTGCGCCGCAGCGCCATGCGCACCGCGGCGCGCTGGATCATCGAGAGGCAGGAGAACGACGGCTGCTGGGGCGGTATCCAGCCGCCCGCTGTCTACTCGGTCATTGCGCTGCACCTCCTGGGCTACGACCTGGACCACCCCGTGCTCCGCGAGGGCCTGGCCTCCCTGGACCGCTTCGCCGTCTGGCGCGAGGACGGCGCCCGGATGATCGAGGCCTGCCAGTCCCCGGTCTGGGACACCTGCCTCGCCACCATCGCGCTCGCCGACGCCGGACTGCCCCGCGACCACCCGCAGCTGGTCAAGGCCGCCGACTGGATGCTGGACGAGCAGATCGACCGGCCCGGCGACTGGGCCGTGCGCCGGCCGCGGCTGCCCTCCGGCGGCTGGGCCTTCGAGTTCGAGAACGACAACTACCCGGACATCGACGACACCGCCGAGGTCGTCCTCGCGCTGCGCCGCGTCGAGCACCCCGACCCGCAGCGCGTCGAGGACGCCGTACGCCGCGCCGTGCGCTGGAATCTCGGCATGCAGTCCCGCGACGGGGCCTGGGGCGCCTTCGACGCCGACAACACCAGTCCCTTCCCCGACCGGCTGCCCTTCTGCGACTTCGGCGAGGTCATCGACCCGCCGTCGGCCGACGTCACCGCGCACGTCGTGGAGATGGCGGCGGACGTCGGCGCCACCCACGACCCGCGCGTGCGGCGCGGCATCGAATGGCTGCTGGCCGAGCAGGACCCGACCGGCGCGTGGTTCGGCCGCTGGGGCACCAACTTCATTTACGGCACGGGGTCCGTGCTGCCCGCGCTCGTCGCGGCCGGCATCCCCGCCTCGCACCCCGCGATCCGCCGCGCGGTCTCCTGGCTCGAGAGCGTGCAGAACGACGACGGGGGCTGGGGCGAGGACCAGCGCTCCTACAAGGACCGCGACTGGATCGGGCGCGGCGCCTCGACCGCCTCGCAGACCGGCTGGGCGCTGATGGCGCTGCTCGCGGCCGGCGAGCGGGAGAGCGGGGCCGTGGCGCGCGGCGTGCAGTGGCTGGCCGCCACGCAGCGCCCCGACGGGTCCTGGGACGAGCCGTACTTCACCGGTACCGGCTTCCCCTGGGACTTCTCGATCAACTACCACCTCTACCGGCAGGTCTTCCCGCTCACGGCCCTGGGCCGCTATCTGGGCGGCGGTCCGGCCGGAGCGGCCGTGAGGTCCTAGATGACCGACTCGGACGGCCCGTCCCCGGGCCCGCCGCCACCGCTGCTGGTCGCCTGCGCGCTCGGCATCGAGCCCCAGATGCTCTGGTCCTCCTGGGCCAGCACGAGGGCCAGGGAGAACGCCTTGGAGATGGACTGCACGGAGAACGGGACCTCCCAGTCC
>NZ_JBEPFC010000110.1:0-25725 GCF_040301705.1 Streptomyces sp. NPDC000151
ACCGGGCATTTTACACTCTTTCCCTCCCCGACGCTCTTCCGATCTCGCCGCCGTCCAGCCGGAAGGCGTACCGGTCCCCGTGGCGGGCCGCCACCTCGGCCCGCCACCAGCCCGTACGGGAAGGACAGCGCGTCATCGGAGCGGCCCGGTCCTCCCGTACGAGCTCCACCCGACCGGCGTCCGGTGCCCACACCTCGAAGAGCACGTGGTCTCCTTCCTCTACCCGTCGAAGAAAGCACGCTCCTGGGTGACGGGGTACCCCGCCTTGGCGAATGCCGCCGCCATTGGGGTGTTGTGCTGGTCCGTCTCGGCGACGATCCGGTCCACGCCGAGCGCGGCCAGCCCGCGTGTGCAGTCGGCCAGCAGGTCGTACGCGTAACCGTGGCCGCGCTGCGCCGGGACCACGCCGATGAACGCCACGATGGGCGCCGTGTGGTTGCGCGCCGGGACGTGCAGGCCGACGACCTCCCCCTCGGGCGTGTACGCCACCCGCCACCAGTCGCGCGGCGACGGGCACCAGTGGAAGAACTCCAGCTCCTCCCGGGCGGCCTGCTCCACGCCGCCCTCGGTGACGGCCCGCCGGGCGTGCGCGTCCAGCGAACCGCGCTCCACCTGGCGCAGCACGTCCAGGATCGCCTCGTCGTCCGGCTCCGGGCGGAAGACCAGCCGCCCCGGGTCCGCGGGCACGCCGCACTCGGGGGTCCAGGAGTACCGGAAGCGCTCGACCATCGGGCGCAGCCCGGCGGCCCGTACGACGTCCATACGGGCCTCGGCCGCGGCCCGCACGTCCCGCTGCGCACGCCAGCCGGGCGGCAGCATCAGCACGTACTCCGCCGACAGCGGAGCGGCACGCAGGAGCTCGGCCGCCGCGGCGGCCTCGCCGGGCGCGAAGTCCAGCCGGTCCAGGGAGATCGGGCGGGTGTCGTCCGGGCCGGCCCACCACGCGGCGCGCGCCACGACGACGCCGTCGCGCAGCGCGACCCACGTCCAGTCGGGGCGGTACTCGCCGCCGGCCGCGACCGTGGCGTACGGCCGGCCGAAGTGGTCGTGCCCCAGGAGCGGGGCCGTGGGGTCGTGCAGGGTGTGGAAGAGGTGCGCGTCGCCTTCGGTGAGCGCGCGGATGACCAGATCGGTCATGGGGGTACGAGTCCTCTCGGGAGGCGCGCTGCCGACGGCCCGTCAGCGTATGCGGCGGGCGGCGCCGGAGCGCGCGATCAGGTCGATGGCCGTGCCGTACATGCCGTCCCGCCTCCTTCCGCTCGCCTCACCGGCCCGCCTGCCGTGGGCCGTTCGCGTGCCCGCACACTAGCCGCCCGGCCCGCGCGGCGCGAGCGAATTTCCGTTGCCCCGGGTGCTGCCTGGACAGAAGGCCGGAAGCCGCCGGACAATCGCGCCATGACATCGCTCGAATTCCCGGCGCGACCGGCCCGTTTGTCGGATGCCGAGCGGGATCGCGCGCTGGCGCTGCTGCGCGAGGGCGCGGCAGACGGGCGGCTGTCCCAGGACACCTTCCTGCGCCGCCTGGAGCTGGTGCTCACCGCCCGGCAGCGCAGTGAACTGGACCGGGCGACCGGTGACTTGGCCACGCGTGGCCGCTTCGAGGGCGCCGTGCTGCGCGCGGTGGGCAAGGTGTCCGCTTTCCACATCATGGTCCGCAGGGCATGGCGCACGGAGCGCCTCCCCAAGCTGCTGCTGCCGTCCCCCGGGCCGTTCCCCCTCCTGATAGGGCGCGCCCCGGGTGCGGGCCTGCGGCTCAACGACGACACGGTCTCGCGTTCCCACGCCCAGCTCCGCACCTCCGGCGACGTCTGGCTGCTGCGCGACCTCGGCTCCATGAACGGCACGTACGTCAACGGCCGTCGCGTCCTCGGCGAGGTCGCCGTCAACCCCGGTGACCACGTCACCTTCGGCAGCGTGGCCTACGTGCTCACGGGGCGCTGACTCCGGGGCGCTGGCTCACGGGGCGCTGGCTCACGGGGCGTTGAGCACCAGTAGGGCCACCGGCCACCGGTCCAGGAGGGCGGCCAGCGGGATTACGGAGCCTTCGAAGTCGCGGCCGGTGAGCAGGTCGCGCCAGGTCGCGGACGGCCCGCCGGGGAGCTGGAGGGCGGCCGCGTGCCAGCCGCCGGACTCGGCGAGGCGAAGCGAGAGCCGGGTGGCCACGGTCACCGCGCGGTCGGCGCGGGCGAAGGCCACGCAGTGGCCGTACGGGTCGCCGGTGGCGTGCAGCGGCCGGTACGTGCCCTGCGGGCCGAACCACTCCGGGTGCGCCCGGCGCAGCCGCAGCGCCGTCGCGGTCAGCCGCAGCTTCTCGGCGGAGAGCCCCGGCGTGCCGTACGGGTCGCCGGCCGGGCCGCCGCTGCCGTCCCCGCCGCCGTCCACGTCGGCCAGGAACTCCGGCGAGAAGCGCGCGGGGGCGCGGTTGTCCGGGTCGACGAGCGCCAAGTACTCGTGCTCCGTGCCCTGATAGAGGTCGGGGACGCCCGGCATCGTGAGGTGCAGCAGCGCCGCGCCGAGCACGTTGGCGCGGATGAAGGGGGCCAGCTCGTCGGCGAACGCGGCCAGTTCGGCGGCGGCCGCGGCGCTGCACGGGCCCGCCTTCAGGAACTCCGTGACCGACTCCTCGTACCAGGAGTTCTGTTCGGTCCACGTGGTGTGCAGCCCGGCCTCCCGCACGGCCTTCAGTACCGCCGGCGCGAGCCGCTCGAAGGAGATGCCGCCGCCCGCCGGCCCCGGGGCACCCGCCGGCCCGCAGGAGGGGACGACCGCCGCGCCAGGAGCGGCCGCGGCGGTGCCGGCCAGCCCGAACGCCGTCTGCCAGGCCGTCCACGCCATCTGCGGATCGGGGTCGAGGCCGTCCATCGTGCGGGCCGCGCGGGCGTTCAGCCGGGTCAGCACCTCGCGCCAGCCTTCGGGGCACTCGCTGAGGGCGGCGAGGCGGGCCCGGACGTCGGCGCTGCGCTTGGTGTCGTGGGTGGACAGCACCGTTCCGGACGTGGGCCAGGTCTCCTGAAGGCGGGCGCAGAAGGCGTGGAACGCGGCCGCGGTGACCGCGGGCGCTCCGGGCTCGCCGCCGACCTCACAGGCGGACAGCAGGGGCGCGTACCGGTAGAACGCGCGGTCCTCCACCGACTTGGCGTGCAGCGCGGAGGCGGTCTGCGCGAAGCGGGCGGCGAAGTCGTCGTGGTCCGCGCTGTCGTCCCCGGAGCCGTCCCGCAGGCGGCCCAGTGCCAGGTCGCGCACGAGCGCCACGGAGCGGGCCTCCTCGCGCACTTCGAAGGCGGCGGCCGCGCCCTCGGCGGCCGCCGCCAGCATCGCGGCGTCCCGTTCCGCGCACCACGGGTCGTGCGCGTACGGGCGGTACACCGGGAGCCGGACGAGCAGTTCGTGCAGGGCGCGGCGCAGCGCCCACGGGGCGTGGTCGCCGTGGTGCGGCGCGCGCTCGCTGATGCGCGCCGCCGTACGCACCAGTCGGTCGACCTCGGCCGACAGCTCGTGGGTGACGACTTCGTACGCCGCCTGCCGTACCGTTTCCTCCCAGTCGCCGCCGCGGTCGGCCAACGGGGCCACGGCGTCGCGGTAGACGCCGAAGAGCCGGTCGGCGCCGTCCGGGCACACGAAGAGCCCGTCGATGTGGCGCAGCGCGTCATAGCCCGTGGTGCCTGCGCAGGCCCAGCTCTCCGGGAGTTGTTCGTCGCCGGTGAGGATCTTCTCGACCACCGTCCAGCGCCCGCCCGTGGCCTGCCGCAGCCGCGCCAGATAGCCCGTGGGGTCCGCGAGCCCGTCCGGGTGGTCGATGCGCAGCCCGTCGATCACGCCGTCCTCCACGAGCCGCAGCACCGTGGCGTGCGTCGCCCGGAAGACCTCGGGGTCCTCGACGCGGACCGCGATCAGCTCGGAGATGGTGAAGAAGCGCCGGTAGTTCAGCTCGGTGCGGGCCAGTCGCCACCAGGAGAGCCGGTACCACTGCGCATCGAGGAGCTGCGGGAGCGGCAGCCGCTCGGTACCGGGACGGATGGGGAACGCGTGTTCGTGGTAGCGCAGCACGTCCCCCTCGATGCGCATCCGGGGCAGCTCGTCGGCCAGCCGCCCGCCCAGTACGGGCATCAGCAGCCGTCCGCCGTGCCCGCCCTCCCAGTCGATGTCGAACCAGCGGGCGTAGGGGGAGGCGGGCCCGTCCCGCAGAACGGACCACAGCGGCCCGTTCAAGGAGGCGGGGGCCGGCCGGGCCATGTGGTTGGGCACCAGGTCCACCACGAGCCGCAGGCCGTGTGCGGCGGCCGTCCGGGCCAGCGAGCGCAGCCCCTCTTCGCCGCCCAGCTCGGCGCGGACCACGGAGTGGTCCACCACGTCGTAGCCGTGCGCCGACCCGGGGACGGCGTCGAGCACGGGGGAGAGGTGCAGGTGCGAGACGCCCAGGGCCGCGAGGTACGGCACGGCCTTCTCGGCCGCGGCGAACGGGAAGCCGGGCTGGAGCTGGAGCCGGTAGGTGGCGGTGGGCGGCGCGCTGAATTCGGGCGTCATGGGGACACACGTACCCGCGCGGTGCCTTGTTGCTTCATCCGATCGGGCGGGGTGTGCCCCGTTTTTCGTTCGTACGTCCTGCCCATACGGTGACCGGCCCCTCCACCGATAGCGTCGGGCGATGACCGCTGTACTGGCCACCTACCGCACCGTGCTCGCCACGACCGGCCCGGTGCTGCCCGCCGTCTCCTTCCTCGGCCGGCTGCCCACCGCCATGTGCCAGCTCGGGAGCGTCCTGCTGGTCACGGAGACCAGCGGCAGCCTGGCGACGGCCGGCGTGGCCGGCGGCGCGCTGGCCGCCGGGCAGACCGTGGCGGGGCCGCTCATCGGCCGGCTCGCCGACCGGCACGGCCAGCGCCCGGTGGTCCTGGCGGCCTGTTGGGCCAACGCGCTCGCCGTCACGGCCCTGGTGCTCGCCGCGCTGTCCCACGTGGCGACCCTCCCGCTGGCCCTCCTCGGGCTGCTCGCCGGGCTGACCGTGCCCCAGGTGGGGCCGCTCGCCCGGACCCGGCTGGTCGCCCTGGTACGGCGCTCCGGCGCCGACGAGCGCACGGTGAACGCCGCGCTCTCCTGGGAGGGCACGCTGGACGAGGTGTCCTTCGTGCTCGGCCCGGCGCTGGTGGGGGTGGCCGCGGCGGTCGCGCACCCGGCCGTCGCCCTGGGGCTCGCGGCGCTGCTGCTGGCGACGTGCGGCTCGGCGTTCGCGCTGCACCGGACGGCGGGGCTGACGGCGCCGAAGGGAAGCCGGCCGGGCGCGCGCACCGACGGGCCGGGCGCGCGCACCGACGGGCCGGGCGCGCGCACCGACGGGGCGGCTCCCCGGCCGCGGTGGCGGCGACACGCCGACGCGCGAGAACGCCGCAGGACGGCCCGGCGCGACCGCCCCCGCATCCCGGCCGGTGCGCACGCCCTGCGGGTCTCCATGGCCCTGCAGGGCGCCATGTTCGGCGCCTCGCAGGCCGGCATCACCGCGCTCACCGAACGGCTCGGCGCTCCCGGCCACGCGGGCCTGGTCTACGCGGCGATGGGCGTGATGAGCGCCGTGGCCGGGCTGTCGCTCGTCCTCGTGCCGGCCCGGATCGGCCTGCCGGCCCGCTGGCGGGCCGCCGCCGTGGGCCTGGCCGTGCTCTCCGTACCGCTGCTGTTCGTCGGCTCCCTGGGCGCGCTGTACGCGGTGGTCGTGGTGCTCGGCGTGGCCTTCGCGCCGCACCTCATCACGATCTTCGCGCTCACCGAACGGCTGGTGCCCGCGCGCCGGATGGCCGAGTCGATGGCCTTCCTGACCAGCTCGGTCGTCGGCGGGCAGGCGCTCGCGCTGGCCCTCTCGGGGCGGCTGGCCGAGTCGTACGGCCCGCCGGCCGCCTTCGCCGTCGCGGTCGCCGCCGCCGTCCTCGTACTGTGCCTGGCGCTGACCGTCCGCTTCCGTACGCCGCCGGAAGGGCCGGGCACACCGCTCCCCGTCAGGCCGGCCGCTGAAGCACCATCAGGCTCCGCCCCACCAGGGTGAGCGTGTCGCCGGCCCGCACCTTCGGGCCGCCCTCGGCGACCGCCTCCGGGCGCGCGGTGTCCACCACGGCCTGCCACTGCCGTCCGTGGTCCATCGGCACGGTGAACTCCTTCTCCTCGCCGTGCGCGTTGAACAGCAGCAGGAACGAGTCGTCGGAGATCCGCTCCCCGCGCTTGCCCGGCTCGGAGATCGCGCTGCCGTTGAGGAACACCGCCAGCGACTTGGCGTGCGCGGCCTGCCAGTCCCGCTGCCGCATCTCCTCGCCCTCGGCCGTGAACCACGAGATGTCCGAGAGCTCGTCGTGCGTGCCCTCCATGGGGCGGCCGTGGAAGAAGCGGCGCCGCCGGAACACCGGGTGGTCGCGCCGCAGCCACACCATCTGCCGCACGAACTTCAGCAGTTCCAGCGCCCCCTGGTCCTGGCCGTCCTCGCCCTCCTTGGGCCAGCGCACCCACGCCAGCTCGTTGTCCTGGCAGTAGGCGTTGTTGTTGCCCTGCTGGGTGCGCCCGAACTCGTCACCGTGGCTGAGCATCGGCACGCCCTGCGAGAGCATCAGGGTGGCGATGAAGTTGCGGATCTGCCGGCCCCGCAGCTCCAGCACCTCCGGGTCGTCCGTCTCGCCCTCGGCGCCGCAGTTCCAGGAGCGGTTGAAGCTCTCGCCGTCCCGGTTGTCCTCGCCGTTGGCCTCGTTGTGCTTCTCGTTGTACGCGACGAGGTCGTGCAGCGTGAAGCCGTCGTGGCAGGTCACGAAGTTGACGGAGGCGAGCGGCCGGCGCCCGTCGCCCTGGTACAGGTCGGACGAACCGGTCAGCCGGGACCCGAATTCCGCGAGCGTACGGGGCTCGCCGCGCCACAGGTCGCGCACGGTGTCGCGGTACTTGCCGTTCCACTCGGTCCACAGCGGCGGGAAGTTGCCCACCTGGTAGCCGCCCTCGCCGACGTCCCACGGCTCGGCGATCAGCTTCACCTGGCTGACCACCGGGTCCTGCTGGACCAGGTCGAAGAAGGACGACAGCCGGTCCACTTCGTGGAACTGTCGGGCCAGCGTGGCCGCGAGGTCGAAGCGGAAGCCGTCCACCCGCATCTCGGTCACCCAGTAGCGCAGCGAGTCCATGATCAGCTGGAGCACGTGCGGGCTGCGCATCAGGAGGCTGTTGCCCGTGCCCGTGGTGTCCATGTAGTACCGCGGGTCGTCGGTCAGCCGGTAGTACGAGACGTTGTCCAGCCCCCGGAAGGACAGCGTCGGCCCCATGTGGTTGCCCTCGGCCGTGTGGTTGTAGACCACGTCGAGGATGACCTCGATGCCCGCCTGGTGCAGCGCGCGCACCGCCGACTTGAATTCCAGCACCTGCTGGCCGCGGTCGCCCCAGGAGGCGTACGCGTTGTGTGGCGCAAAGAAGCCGATCGTGTTGTAGCCCCAGTAGTTCGCCAGGCCCTCGTCCGCCAGCCGATGGTCGTTGACGAACTGGTGTACGGGCATCAGCTCCAGTGCCGTGACCCCGAGCTCCCGGAGGTGGTCGATGATCACGGGGTGCGCCAGCGCCGCGTACGTACCGCGCAGCTCCTGGGGGAGCTCCGGGTGCAGCATCGTCAGGCCCTTGACGTGCGCCTCGTACATCACGGTCTCGTGGTAGTCCGTACGCGGGGGCCGGTCGTCGCCCCAGTCGAAGTACGGATTGACGACGACCGACGCCATCGTGTGCGGCGCCGAGTCCAGGTCGTTGCGGCTCTCCGGCTTGCCGAAGTGGTAGCCGTAGACCGCCTCGTCCCAGTCGATGGCGCCGCTGACCGCCCGGGCGTACGGGTCGAGCAGCAATTTCGCCGAATTGCAGCGCAGACCCTTGGCCGGCTCGTACGGGCCGTGCGCCCGGAAGCCGTACCGCTGCCCCGGCATGATGCCGGGCAGATACGCGTGACGGACGAACGCGTCGGATTCGCGGAGCTCGACCGCTGTCTCCGAACCGTCGTCGTGCAGCAGACACAGCTCGATACGTTGTGCCGCCTCGGAGAACACCGCGAAATTGGTGCCCGCACCGTCGTACGTGGCACCTAGCGGATACGCCTGTCCCGGCCAGACCTGCATGCGTCGACTCTTCCACTTCCTAGAGGGGCGCCGCGACGGACTCACGACCGCGGACCAAACCGGAATTCTTCCCCGATGAGCGAGGAACAGTGGGATGTTCGCGAGATCTTCGCCGAAAGGCAGGCAACCTGCCGCGAAACAGGGTCCTCCGACCGGGGGAACGGTCAGGTGTCCGACCGCGGCTCGCCACGTATGACGTCATAGTGCGCCGTAAGGGGCCTCGTGGGCGTGTCGCGACTCTTGAGCAATCAGTTTCGGCCTCGTTCCCGAGCGCCTTCCGAGCCGCCGGAGACTCCTGACGAGGGGTGTGACGAGGGGAGAGTCCGCCGGGACTCCCGTGCGGCTCCCGGTGACTCCGTCATGACTCCGCTATGACTCCGCTCACGTCCCCCTCCCGTTTCCGGACACAACGGGCACAGCGAATAAGGGGAGTTGGTGGAAGAGTCGGCTCATCGGGCTGCACCCCCTCCCGGACCCGCAGTAGGGTGCCTTGATCGTTGGCACGGGGGTTCGGAAGGCGGTGTACAGGTGAGCTCGGGCGGGTTGGAGTTGCCTCCTGGTGACGATGGTCATGAGGGCGGCTCCATCGACACACCGCCCGGCGCGGTGTCCCTCGCGCGCCCCATGGAGATCGGGGCGGAACTGGAGTGGGGCGCCGATGCCTGGAGCGAGGTCCGCACCCGCGCCAGACGCGCCGGGCGTGCGTACATCTGGCTGAATCTGGTCGAACAACGGCTGCGCGCCGTTGTCGCGGCCGTGCTGCGCCCCATCTACGAGCCGGTGCACGGCGACGAGTGGGTGGTCGCGGCCGCCGGGCCCGCCGGGCAGGAGTGGGTGCACCGCGCGGTCGCCGTACGGGAGGTCAGCCGCCGCAAGGGGTACCTCCTGGACCCCGCCGACGACAACATCCTCAGCTTTCTCACCCTCCCGCAGCTGCGCGAGCTGATGGTCCAGCACTGGCCCTGCTTCGAGCCGTACTTCGACGACCGGCGCGACGTCGAGCTGGGCCTGGACGAGCTGGAGGTGGCCCGCAACATCGTCTCCCGCAACCGCGCGCTCTCCGAGACGGTGCTCGCCCAGGCCGAACGCGCCTCCGCGCGCCTCCTGGAGATACTGGGCTCCGGCATCGGCACCCGTACGGCCGGGCGGCTGCCCATCGACGCGGTCGAGGACCTGGTCGGCGACCGCTACGCCGATGTCGTCGGCGTCCACCCCGACCGGGTGCGGCTGCAGCGCCAGCTGCCCGCCGAGGACCTCTTCGGGGGCGCGCGGCGGCTCGACGCGGTCGGGATAGGGCTGAACCTCCTCGTGCAGAACTACTCGGGCCGCCGGCTGGTCCGGCTCGCCGAGTCCGGCTGCCGGGTACGGCTGCTCTTCCTCAACCCGGCCAGCAGCGCGGTCCGCCGCCGCGAGCGGGAGCTGGGCCTGAAGAAGGGCGAGATGAGCCGCTCGATCGAGATGAACATCATGCACATGCGGCGGGTGCGGGCCCGGCTGCGCGATCCGAACGCGTTCGAGATCCAGGTCTTCGACGAGACGCCGCGCTTCACGGCGTACCTCGTCGACGGGGACGGCCCGGACGGCATAGCCGTGGTCCAGTCCTATCTGCGCAAGAGCCGGGGCATGGAGGTGCCGGTCCTGGTGCTGCGCGGCGGCGGCCGGGAGGTCGTGCGCCACGAGGACGGCCGGGAGAGCGACCACGGGCTCTTCGAGGTGTACCGCGAGGAATTCGAGAGCGTGTGGGCGGACGCGCGGCCGGTGTCGTGACCCGGTGCGCTGTGCCCCTGGTGCGCTGCGGCACCCGGGGGCGTCGGCTCAGGGCGTGCCCGTGATGCCGCCGTCGACGCGCAGCTCGATGCCGTTCACGTAGTCGGCGAAGGGGCTCGCGAGGTACAGCACCGCGCCCGCGATGTCCTCCGCGCGCCCCAGCCGGCCGACGGGGTTGGGCGCGTACCGGGCCGCACCCTCCGCCGCCGGCTCGCCGCGCTCCTCGAACATCCGGCGCATCGAGGGCGTTTCGATGACGCCCGGGCTCACACAGTTCGCCGTGATCCCCGTACCGGCGAGGTGCTGGGCCAGGCTCGTCGTCATGTTCACCACCGCGGCCTTGGCGGCTGAGTACTCGACCATGTTCGGCAGCGGCGTCCGCACCGCCCGGCTGCCGATGTTGATCACCCGGCCCCAGCCGTGCGCGCGGAGCGACGGCAGCAGCGCCTGCGTGAGCCGCGCCGCGGACAGGACATTCCCGTCGAAAGCGGTCCGCCAGTGCTCCTCCCGTACGCCGTCCCAGTCGTGCTCGGCGAACGGGCCCGCGTTGTTGACCAGGATGTGTACCCCGAAAACCCGCGCCGCGGCGGCCACCCGCTCCGCGCCGTCCGGCTCGACGAGGTCGCCGAGCACCACGTCGGCGCGGACGCCGTGCTCCGCGGCGCGGCGCGCGACCTCCTCGGCGGCTGCCGTGTTCCGCCCGTGCACCAGCACGTCACAGCCCTCGGCGGCCAGCAGCGCGGCGACCGCCGCGCCGATCCCGCCGCTGCTCCCGGTCACCAGCGCAGCCCGCCCGGCCAGTTGAAGATCCATGCCGGTCACCCTAGGGCCGCGTACCCGGGAAGGGGCGGGAGCCGGGGGCGTTGTCAGTGGTGCGTGGGAGAGTAAAGGCACACGAGATCGCGGACGGGCGAGGCCCGCCGATCGGGCGGGCCTGTAGCGGCCGCGGTCGCGTGCGACACGGGGGACGCACCACTGAAGGAGGCCGCATGAGCTGGCACAAGGAACCGCTGGTCGGCTTCGACCTGGAGACCACGGGCACCGACGTCGAGACCGACCGGGTCGTCACCGCGGCCGTCATCCGGCTCGACGCGGCGGGGCGGGCGGCCCCGGCGCTGAGCTGGGTGATCGACCCCGGCGTGCCGATACCGTCCGAAGCGGCGGCCATCCACGGCTTTTCGACCGACGTCGTGCGGCTGCGCGGCCGCCCGGCCGCCGAGGGCCTGGCGGAGATCACGGACGCGCTCGAAGCGGCGCTGCGCGCGGGGACACCGCTGGTGGTGATGAACGCCCGGTACGACCTCTCGCTGCTGGACCGCGAGTGCCGCCGGCACGGCATACCGCCGCTGTCCGACCGGCTCGGCACGGACCCGGCCCCGGTCGTCGACCCGCTCGTCCTCGACAAGCACCTCGACACGTACCGAAAGGGCAAGCGCACCCTCCAGGCACTGTGCGCGCACTACGGCGTGACGCTGGACGCGGCGCACGAAGCGGGGGCTGACGCCGTGGCCGCCGTCGAAGTGGCCCGCCGGATAGGTGCGAAGCATCCGGAGGTAGCGGGCCTGTCGCTGCCGGCCCTGCACGCCCTGCAGCGCAAGGCGGCCGCCGACCAGGCCGCCTCCTTCCAGCGCTACTTGCGCCGTACGGCCGACCCCTCGGCCCGTGTGGAGCCGGCCTGGCCGCTGATACCGCACGGATGAGGCGCGTATGGATGAGGCGCGTATGGATGAGGCGCGTATGGGGGAGCGGGCGTCAGCGGTGCGCCAGTACGTTGACCACCCGGCCGTTGGGGTCGCGGACGAAGAAGCGCCGCACGCCCCACTCCTCGTTCTGCAGGGGATGGACGATCTCGGCGCCGCTCTCCCGCATGGCGGCATAGGCCGCGTCCACGTCGTCCACCTCCACGCTCAGGTCGGGGACGACCGGGGCCGTCAGGTCATGTGTCATCAAGCTGACCTGGGAGGCCGGGCTGGACGGGGAGGCGAGCGTCGTGATCCATCCGAGGTCCATGACCTCCTCGAACCCCAGGAGTCCGTAGAAGTCTCGGCTTTCGCCCACCGTTTCGGACTGGACGTTGGGCACGACACGGCGAATGGCCATCGGTGTCTCCATCGGTGTCTCAAGTGAGAGGACGGAAAAACACCTTAGGGGCGCGGGGCGGGTCCGACCGGGACGAGAGTGAGATAGGCGATGCCGAGGAGGTCGCGGTAGCCGGAGAGCCAGGAGGCGCGGTGGGCGTCGGCCCGCTCACGGCTCTCCGGGGCGAGCGGGTGGTCGGGGTGGGCGGCGAGCCATTCCTCGACGTCGTAGCGGTAGCCCGACTCGAACGCCTCCCACTCGTCGCCGTTCGCCGTCTCCACCCAGGCCGGGCGGAAGCCCTCCTCGACGGCGAGGTCGACGAGTTCGGCCAGGCTCAGGTGGTCCTGGGCGGTGGCCCCGGGCCACATCCGGGCCAGCTCGGCCGCGGCCGGCGGGCGCTGCCAGAAGCCCTCGCCGTACAGCACGCGGCCGCCGGGGGCGACGAGCCGGCGTAGCTCGCGCAGTACGGTGCGGAAGTTGTGCGGCGACTCGGGGCCGCTCACGGCGTGGCCGGAGCCCAGGCAGAGCACGAGGTCGGCGGGGCCCCGCGTGGTCCCGTGCCCGGACTCCTCGGCGAACTCCACGCGCCCGGCGAGCCCGCGGGCCGCGGCGTTGGCCCGGCCCCTGGCCAGGTCGTCGGCGTTGAGGTCGATGCCGAGCCCGGTGGCGCCGGGCGCCGCGTCGAGCACCCGCAGCATGAACTCGCCCCAGCCGCAGCCGAGGTCGAGCACGGTGGCCGGCCGGGCGGCGGCGACCCGCCGGACCATCCGCTCCGCCCGCTCCTCGGACAGCGGCCCGTGGAAGGCGAGCTGCGACAGCCGCGGCGGCCCTGCCGTCTCCGCGGGCTGCGCCGCCTGCGCCGCTTCTGCTGTCTGCGCCGCCTGTTCCGCTTGTGCTGTTTGCGTCGCCTGTGCCTGCGTCGTGCGCGCAGTGGGTGTGGTGTCGCTGGTGTCGGGCATGGGCCGGGACGTTAGCCCGCGGGCGGGCGCGAGCGACACTGAATATTGGTGCTGCGCCTCAGAATATTGGTGCTGCGCCTCAGAACGGGTACCAGCGCACCGCCGCGTCCCTCTCCCGCAAGGAGGCGATCCGGCGGCGGAATTCCTTCAGGGCCGCGGGGTTGCCCGGGGCGTGCTGGGAGACCCAGGCGCAGCTGGCGGTCTCGCGGGAGCCGCGGAGCACGGCGCAGCCCTCCCAGTCCCGCACGTCCCAGCCGTAGGCCCGTACGAAGGTGTCGTACGCGTCGGCGCCCAGGCCGTACCGGTCGCGGCTGAGCGCCATGACCACCAGGTCGTGCTCGCGCAGGTCGCGCGAGAAGGTCTCCAGGTCGACCAGGACCGGGCCGTCCGGGCCCACATGGACGTTACGCGGCAGCGCGTCGCCGTGGATGGGGCCGCGCGGCAGGTGCGGCTCCAGGGCCGTGGCCGCGGCGGCGAAGGCGTCCCGGCGGCCGCGCAGATACTCCGCGTCCTCCCGCGACACCGCGTCCCCCGCCAGCCGCAGCCAGCGCTCCACGCCGCCCAGCAGCTCCCGCCGGGGCAGCGCGAACGGCGGCTCGGGCAGCGCGTGCACCCGCCGCAGCAGCTCGGCGAGGTCACCCGGCCCCGCAGGCCGTATCGCCTCGGGCAGTCGCTCCCAGAACGTCACGGGATGGCCGTCCACCAGCCGGGCCGCCGGTTCCGCCGCGCGCACCGCCGGTACGCCCGTCTCGGCCAGCCAGCCGGCCACCCGCAACTCCCGCTCGGCCCGCTCCAGCAGCTCGGCGCTGCGGCCGACCCGGATCACGGGGCCCGTGTCGCCGAGCGCGAAGACCGCGTTCTCGCCCAGTGCGAGCAGCTTCGCGTCCGCCGCGGCTTCCGGCCTTCCGGCCGCGGCCAGGACGTCCCGTGCGCGCGCCTCCGTGAAGGGCGTACCCGCCACGGAATCCGCTCCGCCACTCGCCTCGGTCATGGTGCTCCGCCTCCTGCAGCGTCTCGATCATCCACAGTCTCTCAGGAGGGTCTGACAACCGGTCCCCGCGGCCTTCCCGCATCCCGTTCTCGCGGTCGTACCTGTTGACGGCGCCCCCCGCTGTCACGACGATGACGACGGCTGTCCGCGCGTCTGGGCGCGCCCGGCCGTTCCGTATCGGATGTACCGGACGTTTCGGACCGAGCCGCGCCAAGGAGCCCCTGCCGTGACCCTCATGACCGCGGCGAAGCGGTCAGGCCCCCGGGCCGGTGCCGGACCGCGCCGCGACCACGGCGTGTGGTTCCTCGTGCTGCCCGCGCTGATACCGATCCTCGTGCTGAGCGTCGGCCCGCTTCTCTACGGTGTCGCGCTGGCTTTCACCGACGCGCAGTCCGGGCGTACCGAACCCACCCAGTGGGTGGGGCTGCTCAACTTCGCCGACCTGTTCCGGGACACGCTCTTCTGGGACTCCTTCCGCATCGGGCTGGTCTGGGCGCTGGGCGTCACCGTCCCGCAGTTCTTCCTGGCGCTCGGCCTCGCCCTGCTGCTCAACGAGAAGTTGCGGCTGCGCTGGCTGGCCCGGGCGCTGGCCATCGTGCCGTGGGCGATGCCCGAGGTCGTGGTCGGCATCATGTGGCGGCTCGTGTACCACCCGGACGCGGGCGTGCTCAACGAGACGCTGCGCGGCCTCGGGCTCGGCGACGGCCGCGACTGGCTGAGCGGCCTGGCGACCGCGCTGCCCGCCGTCATCGTCGTCGGCATCTGGTCGGGCCTGCCGCAGACCACCGTGCCGCTGCTGGCCGGCCTGCAGAACGTGCCGCGCGAGCTGCACGAGGCGGCGGCGATGGACGGGGCGGGCGCCTGGCGGCGGTTCCGTACGGTCACCTGGCCCGCGCTGCGCCCGGTGGCGCTGGCGATCAGTGCGCTGAATTTCATTTGGAATTTCAACTCCTTCGCGCTGGTCTTCGTGCTGACGGACGGCGGGCCGGGTGGGCGCACTCGGCTGCCGATGCTCTTCGCGTACGAGGAGGCGTTCCGGTACGGGCAGTTCGGTTACGCGGCGGCGATGGGGCTCGCGATGGTCGCCGTCGTCGCGATCCTGCTGGCCGGGTACCTCGCGGGCCGCCTGCGCGCCGGGGAGGACGAGCGATGACCACTCGCCGCAGGCGTACGGCCGCCACCCGCGCCGGCCAGTACCTCGCCCTCCTCTGTTACCTGCTCTTCCTGCTGCTGCCGTTCCTGTGGCTGGTGTCCACCGCCTTCAAACCCCCGCGCGAGCTCGGCAGCATCGACCCGACCTGGGTGCCGCACGATCCGACGCTCGCCAACTTCCGTGCCGCCTTCGACGAGCAGCCGCTGCTGCGCTCGGCTGCCAACAGCCTGCTCGCGGCGGCGGGGGCCGCGCTGCTGGCCGTCGTGGTGGCCACCCCGATGGCGTACGTGCTCGCGCGCTTCCGTACGCGGCTGGCGCGGGCCGCGACCGGGTGGGTGGTGGTCAGCCAGGCGTTCCCCCTGGTGCTGGTGATCATTCCGCTGTTCCTGCTGCTCAAGGCCGTGCACCTGGTGGACTCGCTGGGCGGGCTCACGCTGGTCTACGTGGTGTGGTCGCTGCCGTTCGCGCTGTGGATGCTCACCGGGTACGTACGGGCCGTGCCGGCCGAGTTGGAGGAGGCGGCGGCCGTGGACGGTGCGGGCCGGGTGCGCACGCTGGTCTCCGTGACCGCTCCGCTGCTCGTGCCCGGGATCGTCGCCACCGGGTTGTTCGCCTTCATCACCGCCTGGAACGAGTTCTTCTTCGCGCTCGTCCTGCTCAAGTCGCCGGAGAAACAGACGATGCCGGTCGTCCTCACGCACTTCCTCGGTGCGGAGGGCGCCGCCGACCTCGGCCCGCTCGCCGCCGCCGCGCTGCTCGCCACCGTGCCGAGCCTGCTCCTCTTCGCCGTCATCCAGCGCCGCATCACGGGCGGGATGCTGACCGGGGCGGTGAAGAGCTGATGCCCGAGCCCGCCGGCGCCCCGATGTCCGGGCCCGCCCGCGCGCCGATGCCCGAGCCCGTTCGCGCGCCGATGCGCCGTCGCACGTTCCTGGGCGCCGTCGCGTCCGTAGGCATCGCCACCGCCTGCTCCAGCGGTCCGAAGGCGTCCGGCCCCCGCCGCCCCCTGCGCTTCCAGTCGCTGGCCTGGCAGGCGGAGTCCGTACGGGCCAACAAGGCGCTGGTCGCCGAGTGGAACCGGCAGCACCCGCGCAGCCCCGTCGAGTACGTGCAGGGCGCCTGGCCCACCGTCCACGACCAGCTGCTGACCGCCTTCGAGGGCGGCGAGGCGCCCGACATCATCCACGACGCCTCCGACGACCTCGCCGACTTCGCGTACGGCGGCTACCTCGCCGACCTCACCGGACTGCTGCCGGACCGGCTCACCGCCGACATCCCGCGGCACAGCTGGCGGACCGGCACGTTCCAAGGGCGCGTCTACGGGGTGCCCTTCCTCCAGGAGCCGCGCGTCCTGATGGCCAACCGGAAGCTGCTGCGCGCCGCGTCCGGGGTGCGCGTGCCCACACCGGAGCGCCCCTGGAGCTGGGCCGAGTTCCGGGCAGCGGCCGAAAGGCTGACCCGGGAAGGCCGGGAAGGCCGGGACGGGCGCCAGTACGGCGTCGCCTGGCCCCTGAAGGAGCCGGTCTCCGCGACCCTGAACCTCGCCCTGTCGACCGGCGGCCGGCTCTTCCACCGCCGCGCCGACGGCCGCTCCGAGGTCCGCTTCGACGCGGCCGACCAGGTCGTGCCGCGGACCGTCCGCGACCAGGTGCACGCCGACGGCAGCGCGGCCCGCAGCACGCTCGGCATGGGCGGTTCGGACACGCTCCCCGGGTTCTTCGCCGGGCGGTACGCGATGGTGCCGCTCGGCTTCTCGTACCGGCAGCAGATCGTTCAACAAGCCCCCAAGGGCTTCGAGTGGACGGTGCTGCCGGCGCCCTCAGGGAGCGCGCACGCCCAGGGAGTGAGCCCGCAGACGCTCTCGATCGCCGCCGACTGCCCGCGCAAGGAGGAGGCGATGGCGTTCGTCGCCTTCCTGCTGCGCCCGGACAACATGGTGCGGCTGGCGCTCGGCGACTGGATGCTGCCCACGGGCACCGAGGCACTGCGCGATCACCGGCTCAAAGAAGCGAAGTACGGCTGGGCCACGGGGACGGCGCTGGCCGGCACGCTCCGGGCCGCGCCCGCGCAGTCCGTACGCGGTTATCCGGAGTGGAAGGACAAGATCGCCACGCCGGGGCTGCAGGAGTACTACAGCGGCGCGATCGGCTCGGAAGAGCTGCGCGGCCGGCTGGTGGACGACGGAAATCTCGTTCTCGCCCGTTATCAGCGCTGAGCGACGCACGGGTTTCGCAGGGTGATTATTTCCCCATGTTGCCGCAATGTGACGGGAGTTGAGGCAACCAGAGTCAACTCAAGCGCTCAATTTGACCGGGTGTGACGGTATTTGCATTTTTGTAAGGTTGTTGCCTATGTCACACCCGCGGGGGAGTCTTGAATTGGACGCGTCAATCAGTCAGGGTTTCGAGCCAGCCCGCCGCAGATTTTCTCGTGCGGCCGGGCCACAACGCAACGCTTTCCCCCCACACCACCAAACGAGGAGAACCCTCGCTATGGCTCACAAGCGTTCCAGCAAGAAGCGGCTGATCACCGGCATAACCGCCGTCGTCGCCGCGACCGGCATCGCGGCCGTCACCGCGGTCACCGCCGACGCCACCCCCGCAGAGGGCAAGATCTACGGCGCGAGCGCCAAGTCCGCCGTCAGCGGCAGCTACATCGTCATGCTCAAGGACCAGGCCCGCACGGCCGAGAACAAGGACCTCGCCGCGGAGTACGGCGGCAAGGTCAAGCGCAACTACAGCGCGGCCCTGGAGGGCTTCTCGGCCACCGGCCTGAACGAGACCGAGGCCAAGCGGCTCGCCGCCGACCCGGCCGTCGACAAGGTCGTCCAGAACAAGAAGTTCTCCATCGACGCCACCCAGGACAACCCGCCGTCGTGGGGTCTGGACCGCATCGACCAGGAGGACACCGCGGGCGACAGCAAGTACAACTACCCGGACAGCGCGGGTGAGGGCGTCACCGCGTACGTCATCGACACCGGCGTGCGCACCACGCACAAGGACTTCGAGGGCCGCGCGTCCTCCGGCTTCGACGCGGTCGACAACGACGACAGCGCCGACGACGGCAACGGCCACGGCACGCACGTCGCGGGGACCATCGCCGGTGCCGCGCACGGCGTCGCCAAGAAGGCCAAGATCGTGGCCGTCCGCGTGCTGGACGACCAGGGCTCCGGCACCACCGAGCAGGTCGTGGCCGGCATCGACTGGGTCACCAAGAACCACCAGGGTCCCTCGGTCGCCAACATGTCCCTCGGCGGCGGCGCCGACGAGGCGCTCGACGCGGCCGTCCAGAAGGCCATCGACTCCGGTGTCACCTTCGGCGTCGCGGCCGGCAACGAGTCCACCGACGCGGGCCAGGGCTCGCCGTCCCGCGTCAAGGACGCCATCACGGTGGCCGCCAGCGACAAGGACGACAAGCAGGCCGACTACTCCAACTTCGGCAGCATCGTCGACATCTATGCCCCCGGTACCGACATCACCTCGGACTGGAACGAGGGTGACGACGCCACCAACACCATCTCGGGCACCTCGATGGCCACCCCGCACGTCGTGGGCGCCGCCGCGGTCTACCTGGCAGGTCACCAGGACGCCAAGCCCGCTGACGTCACCAAGGCGCTGACCGACGGTGCCACCGCGGACAAGATCTCCAACCCGGGTGAGGGCACGCCGAACAAGCTGCTGAAGATCGTCGAGTAAGCCCTCGACACGTCGAGCGAGCAACCCTCGACACCCGCCCGGTATCGGAACGCCGGGCACAGCTGCCGGCCGTCGCGCTCGCCCCCACGGGGCGCGGCGGCCGGCGGCGTCGAGCGGGAAAGGCGGAGTGCGTAGCATGGCGGGTGTGGCGCACACGGTGGGTATCAAGGATGTCGCACGCCAGGCAGGCGTCTCCATCGGCACGGTCTCCAATGTGATCAACCGTCCCGACATGGTCGCGAAGGAGACCCGCGAGCGGGTGCAGGCGGCCATCACCGCGCTGGGCTACGTCCGCAGCGAGTCGGCGCGCCAGCTGCGCGCGGGCCGCAGCCGGATCATCGCGCTGCTCGTGCTCGACATGGGCAACCCCTTCTTCGTCGACGTCGCGGCGGGCGCGGAGCGCGCCGCGCGCAAGGAGGGGCTGGGCGTGATGCTCTGCAACAGCGCCCAGAGCCCGGCCGAGGAGGCGGAGTACCTCTCCCTCTTCGCCGAGCAGCAGGTGCGCGGCGTGCTGATCACGCCGGCCGACCTGACCGGCGGCACGCTCGCGCGCTTCCGGCCCCGCAACATCCCGCTCGTCTTCGTCGACCGCGTCCTCGGCAGCGCCGAGGGCTGTTCGGTCTCGGTGGACGACGTGGCCGGCGGCGCGCTGGCCGCCCGGCACCTCGTCGAACAGGGCCACGAGGGGCTGGTCTACGTCAGCGGGCCGATGTTCCTGACCCAGTGCCAGGACCGGCGTACCGGGGCACTCCAGGCGCTGCGCGAGAGCGGCCTGCCGGAGTCGGCGCTGCGGCACATCGAGGCGGAGCGGATGGACGTCGCGGCGGGCCGGGACGCGGGCGCCCGGCTGCTGGGCATGTCGCCCCGGCCGACCGCGGTCTTCTGCGCCAACGACCTGCTCGCGCTCGGCGTCTTCCAGGCGCTCTACAGCGCCGGCCTCGCGGTCCCCGACGACATCGCCCTGGTGGGGTACGACGACATCGAGTTCGCCGCGGCCGCCGCCGTGCCGCTCACCTCCGTACGGCAGCCCGCCCGGCTCATGGGCCGGACGGCGGCCGAGATGCTGATCGAGGAGACCGGCGACCGGGCTGCGGACCACGAACACCGGCAGGTCGTGCTCGCCCCGGAGCTGGTGGTCCGCGCCTCGACCCTGACGACCCGCTAGCGGACGGTGTCCGCGACCGGCACGCCGAAGTCCGGTGTGCCGTCCGCGTGCCAGCCCAGCCGCTGGACGCGGGTGTGCCGGTTGGGGTCGTTCAGCGGGTCGCCCGTGATGTCCTTGTACTGCCGGGCGTGGTAGACGAGGACGTCGGTGCGGCCGTCCTCGGCGACCGTGAAGGAGTTGTGCCCCGGGCCGTACTGGCCGGTGGTCTCGTTGCTGGTGAAGACCGGTACGGGCGACTTGGTCCAGGAGGCCGGGTCCAGCAGGTCGGCGCGCGCGTCCGCGGTGAGCAGCCCCATGCAGTAGTTGCTGTCGGTGGCGCTGGCGGAGTACGTCAGGAAGACCCGGCCGTTGCGCTGGAGCACCGAGGGGCCTTCGTTGACCTTGAAGCCGCGGGTCTCCCACTCCAGCGTGGGCGAGGAGAGCCGCACCGGCGGGCCGCCGAGCGTCCAGGGGTTGGCCAGCGGGGCGATGTAGACGTTGGAGTTGTTGACGATGCCCGGCTCCTGCTGGGCCCAGATCAGGTACCGCCGGCCGCGGTGGGTGAAGGTGGAGGAGTCCAGCGAGAAGGTGTCCCAGGCGGTGGCGATCTGCCCCTTTTCGACCCAGGTTCCCTGGAAGGGGTCCGGGTGGGAGTTCTCCAGGACGTACATCCGGATCTTCCAGATGTCGTCGGACCGGCCGGCCGCGAAGTAGACGTACCAGCGGCCGTCGATGTGGTGGATCTCCGGTGCCCAGATGTGGGCGGCCATCTCGCCGGTGGTGTGCTTGCGCCACAGCACGCTCTCGCGCGCGTCCGTCAGGCCGCGCAGCGTACGGGACCGGCGCAGCACGATGCGGTCGTACTCCGGGACGGTCGCGGTGAAGTAGTAGAAGCCGTCGGTGTGGCGGTGGATGTGCGGGTCGGCGTGCTGCCTGACCAGGGGGTTCGGGTAGGCCGCCGCGGGCCGGTGGCGGCCGGCGGACGCGGCGTGGGCGGCCGTGGCGGGCAGCCCGGCGGCCGCGGTCACGGCCAGCGTGCCCAGCAGCACGCCTCTGCGGCTCGGTTCGGTACGGGACATCCGGTGCTCCTTCATGGCGGGTGGGCGGGTCAGCCGGTCTTGATGCGGAGGAACGTGACCGAGTGGGCCGGGAAGGTGTGGGTGAACTGGCGGCCGACGCCGCGCAGGGTCGACTGCCGGGGCGCGATCGGCTGTTCGTCGGCGGTGTTCACCGCGTCCGGGGCGCCCTGGAGCGTGGTGAGGCGGGCGGTGGACGCCACCTTCCGCGCGCCGAGGTCGATCCGCGTCCGGGCGGCCGCGTCCTGCGCGTTGACGACCTTCACGATCAGCTCGCCGGTCTTCTTGTCCTCCGTCACGACCTGGCGGAAGGGCTCGGCCTTGGCGTCGTCGGTGAAGCCGCCCCACTTCTTGCCGTCGAGGTACAGCGTCACCTGCCGCCCGCGGACCTGCACCTTCAGGTCGTAGCTCCGGCCGGTCTCGATCTTCGTGCCGTCCTCGGTCAGCGTCTGCTTGGCGCCGTCGGTGGTCTTCTCCACGGCCGAGCGGGTGTTGCCCCAGCCGCCGAGGTTCCACCAGTAGTGGTTGCCGGTGTCCTTGACGCCGAAGGCGACCATGAAGCCTTCCTTGCCGGACTTCTTGGTGGCCTTCACGTGCAGGTCGTAGTTCTGCCAGCCGGGGTCGCCCGCGGTGACGAGGGTGTTCTCGGCCGCGGCGTCGGACTGGACGTACGCGCCGTCCTCGACCTGCCACGTGCCGCGCCCGGCCGCCTTGGTCCACTTGCTGTCGCCGCCGGAGAAGTCGTCGCCGAAGAGCGTCTTCCCGTCCGCGCCGGTGACCTGCACGTCGTCGTACGCGGCGCCGGTCGCCCAGGTGGACAGGCCGATCGCGCCGGTGATCGGGGCTGTGGTGGCCGGGGTGCCGGAGGCGGTGCTCGGGACGACGCGGTCGCCGGCGTTGTTCATGAACAGCTTCTGGACCTCGTAGTTCGCCGAGCTCCAGGACTTCTGGCCGTCGAACCAGATCATGTCGGGGCGCCACTGCACGGAGTCGGTGCGGGCGAGCAGCGGGGCGTAGGAGGCGAGCTTGACGACGTCGGCGTTGCGTTCCAGGCCGGTCATGAACGCGGCCTCGGACAGCGCGTTGCCGAAGCGGTTGTCCTGGGAGGCGTACTCGCCGAGGAAGACCTTGGGGCCGCCTCGGTCGTAGGAGTCGTAGCGCTCGTTGTTCTCCAGGAACCACTGCGGGCTGTTGTAGTAGTGCTCGTCGACCATGGCGACCTTGGCGTCACGGTTGAGCTGCCAGGCCCGGTCGAAGGTGGTGCCGCTGTCATCGGGCCCGGAGTTGCTGATGACGGTGACGTCCGGGTACTTGGCCTCGATGGCGGCGCGGAACTCCTTGAAGCGGGCGAAGAACGCGTCGGGGACGTTCTCCTCGTTGCCCACCTCCAGGTGCGTGAGGTGGAAGGGCTTCGGGTGGCCCATCGCGGCCCGCTTCTTGCCCCACTCCGAGGTCACCGGGCCGTTGGCGAATTCGATCAGGTCCAGGGTGTCCTGGACGTGCCGCTTCAGCAGCGCAGGGTCGTCCGTCACCTTGTTCTCGCCGCACCCGGTGACCAGCGCGGGGACCACCGGCAGCGGCATCGCGCCGATGTCCTCGGCGAACTGGAAGTACTCGTAGTAGCCGAGGCCGTAGGACTGGTTGTAGCCCCAGAAGTTGGCGTTGGTGGCGCGCTGCTCGACGGGGCCGACGGTGTCCTTCCACTGGTACGAGCGCCTGCGCTGGTAGCCGGACGCCTCGTCGTACCCCTCGTGGCTGCCGGTGTTGACCAGGCAGCCGCCGGGGAAGCGGACGAAGCCGGGGTGGAGGGCGGCGATCTTCTCGGCGAGGTCCTTGCGCATGCCGTTGGGGCGGTGCTTGAAGGTATCGCCGGGGAAGAGGGAGATCATGTCGAGTGCGACGGGGGCGCCGGAGGCGACGGTGAGCCGGCCGGTGGCGGAGGTCCGGGTGGCGGTGAAGGCCGCCTCGTACTTCGTCCAGCCGCCGCGCGCGGTGACGCGGCGGGCGGCGGCGAGCTCGCCCGAGGCGTCCCGCAGGGTGAGCGTCAGCGGCGCGCCCGCCGCCTCGCCGGTGCGGGCCCAGACCGAGAAGTCGTACCGCTCGCCCTTCCGCACCGCGATGCCGCCGCCGTAGCCGGAGTTGGTGACGGAGGAACTACCGCCCAGGGAGAGGTAGTTGCGGTTGCGCGCGTTCAGCCGGCCGTCGTCGTTCACGACCTTCGCGGTGCCGCTCGTACTCCAGGACGTCAGCGGGGTGTAGGCGGCGTTGTCGGCGCGGTCGTACTCGAAGGAGCGGTTCTGCAGGAGTTCGGCGTACAGACCGCCGTCGGCGGCCCGGTTGATGTCCTCGAAGAAGACGCCGTACATGGTGTCGTCGATGGCCGGGCCCTGGCGGGCGGAGTCGACGTTCAGGGTGTAGTCGGTGACGTCCGCCGCCGCCGGGGAAGCGGCGAGGGCGGGCGCCGCGAGCGCGGCGACCAGGGCTCCGGTGAGGAGGGCGAGGCGGCCGCGTCTTCGCGACCGGGGCCGTGAATTCGCGGATGCGGGAGAGGGTGCCGTGGTGGGCATCGTGCGCTCCTTGACGGACTGTTCGAAGGAACGGGCTGTTCGAGATATCGGACAATGCTCGGGATATCGCCCAGTGAGGATCGCGTCCGACCTGTCGCCCCGTCAACACCTCTGAATGCGCACGCGAAATCCGTGCGGGGACCGTTGACACCGCTCCCGTCGTGGCATTACCTATCTCGCAGCATTTCGAACGTGTGACGAAATTTCGAACGCGAAGCAGCAAGGACACCGCGAGCCGCGAAGGGGCACCTCCCGTGCGCATCACCGGAATCACCACTCATGTCGTCGGGACGCCCTGGCGCAACCTGACCTACGTCCAGGTCCACACCGACGAGGGCCTCACCGGCGTCGGCGAGACCCGCATGCTCGGCCACACCGACGCGCTCCTCGGCTACCTCCGCGAGGCGGAGGCCAACCACATCGCGGGCTCCGACCCGTTCGCCGTGGAGGACCTGGTGCGCCGCATGAAGTACGGCGACTACGGGCGGGCCGGCGAGATCGTGATGTCCGGCATCGCCTGCGTGGAGATGGCCTGCTGGGACATCAAGGGCAAGGCGCTGGGGGTGCCCGTCTGGCAGCTGCTGGGCGGCAAGGTCACCGACAAGGTCAAGGCGTACGCCAACGGCTGGTACACCACCGAGCGCACCCCGGAGGCGTACCACAAGGCCGCCCAGGCGGTCGTCGAGCGCGGCTACCGGGCGCTGAAGATCGACCCGTTCGGCACCGGGCACTTCGAACTCGACCACGAGCAGACCGTGTACGCGGTCTCGCTGATCGAGGCGGTACGCGACGCGATCGGTCCCGAGCGGGAACTGATGCTGGAGATGCACGGCCGGTTCAGCCCGGCCACCGCCGTCCGGCTCGCGCACGAGATGGCGCCCTTCAAGCCCGCCTGGCTGGAGGAGCCGGTACCGCCGGAGAACCTCAAGGCGCTCAGCAAGGTCGCCGCCAAGGTGGACATCCCCGTCGCCACCGGCGAGCGCATCCACGACCGCATCGAGTTCCGCGAGCTGTTCGAGTCGCAGGCCGTCGACATCATCCAGCCCGACGTCGGCCACCTCGGCGGCATCCTGGAGACCCGCAAGCTCGCCGCCACCGCCGAGACCCACTACACACTGATCGCGCCGCACAACGTCGGCGGCTCCGTGCTCACCGCCGCCTCCCTCCAGGTCGCCGGCTGCACCCCGAACTTCAAGATCCTGGAGCACTTCAACGACTTCGCCGACGCGGAGATCAAGAAGGTGGTCAAGGGCGCCCCGCAGGTCGTCGACGGCTACTTCGCGCTGCCCGACGCGCCGGGCCTGGGCGTCGAGCTGGACACCGAAGCGGCCGCCGAATTCCCGCAGCAGCAGGCCCGGTTCGACCTCTGGGCCGAGGGCTGGGAGAAGCGCGCCCCCGCCGGGACGGACCGGTGACCGGCCGCGCGCTCGTCCTGGACGCGCCCGGCGCGTACCGCATCGTCGACGCGGCCCCGGCCGATCCCGGCCCCGGCGAGGCCCGCATCCGGGTGCACGCGTCCGGCGTCTGCGGCAGCGACCGCGAGCTGTACCAGGGCACGCGCCCGGCCGGGTACGTGCGGTACCCGGTGATCCCCGGGCACGAGTGGTCCGGCACGGTCGAGGCGGTCGGCGAGGGCGTACCGGAGGCCCTCATCGGCCGGAAGACCGTCGGCGAGGGCTTCCGCAACTGCCAGGTGTGCGCCCGCTGCCACGCGGGCGAGACGACGCTGTGCACGGCCGGGTACGAGGAGACCGGGTTCACCCAGCCCGGCGCGATGGCCGACACGCTGCTGCTGCCCGCCCGACTGCTGCACCCGCTGGCCGACGGCGCCGACCTCACGGCCGCCGCGCTCCTGGAGCCCGCCGCCTGCGTCGCCGCCGCGGCGCTGAAGGCGGAGGCGCGGCCGGGGGAGCGGGTGGCGGTGGTCGGCACGGGCACGCTCGGCATGATCGCCGTACAGTTCCTGGCCGCGGCATCGCCCGCCGAGCTGCTGGTCGTCGGCATCGGCCGGGACCGGGAGAAGCTCGCGTACGACTTCGGCGCGACGTCCTTCCGTACCGCCGACGAGCCGGCGCCCGACGACTTCGACGTCGTCATCGAGGCCGCGGGCTCCGCCGACGCGGCCCGCACGGCGGCCGGGCTGCTCCGCCGCGGCGGCCGGCTGGTCCTCACCGGCCTCC
>NZ_JBEPFC010000111.1:0-25716 GCF_040301705.1 Streptomyces sp. NPDC000151
GCGGCCCCCGGCGCCCGCGCCGCACTCACCGAGCACGCCCACGCCATGGCGGACGCCGCCGGGACCGGCGACCGCGCGGCCTTCGTCGCCGCGGACGCGGCCTTCCACCGCGCGCTGCTCACCGCCTCGGGCAACGGCATGTTCGCGCAGCTCGCCGAGGTCACGGAGGAGCTGCTGACGGCCCGCCGGGACCTCGCCCTGATGCCGCCCGACATCGACATGGCGGCCGTACACCGCCACCAGGAAGTCGCTAGCGCGGTCGCCGCGGGCCGTCCCACCGACGCCGCCCAAGCCGTCGTACGCATCGTCAACGCGGCCCACAACGAGGTGGAGCGGCTGCTGGAGGGCGGGGGGCCTTGCGCGTACAAGGGATGAGGAGGACCACCCCCTACAGCTGACGCCGCACGCCCGCCTCCTGCTGCGCGTAGGCCAACTGCGCGCGCAGCCCGCCCTCCAGGGACACCCGCGCATGGCCCCGCCGCCCGAGGGGCAGCACGGTGCCGCTGGGCGGTGTCCTCCAGGAGGAGAGCCAGCCCGCCGTAGAGCGCGAACGCCCCGAGAGCGACCCCCAGCCAGGCCGCGGCCGACTCCACCGCGGCGTTGCCGGTCGCGTTGTAGAAACCGACCAATGCGTACCGGGACGCGCCGGCCAGCAGCAGGATCGCGAACAGCGGCTTGCCACTCAACGCCGCCACGCTGAGGACCAGAATGAACGGCGTCAGCGTCAGCAGGAACACCGCCAGCGCCGGACTGAGCTGCCCCGGCGACCCCGATGCCATGACCAGCGCCGTACCGGCCCACGCAAACCCCAGCGTCAGCAGCGCCGTGGCCGCCCCGCCGTCCCGCCGTCCCGCGCCCAGAAGGCCACGATGCCCGCGATCAGCTCCAGCGGAACCCCAACTTTTCCATCGAACGGCGCACGAGCGGGGGCCTCACAGGCGGCCGCCGGGCTGGGGGAGTCAGAAGTACACGATGCGTACGACCGTGACCGTGAGGACGCTTTCGCTTACGTAGTAGCGGATGACGACGCCGGCGACGGTGGCTTCTCGGCGCTCGCGTTCCGTTTTTATTGCCGCGGAGCCGTGGCCGTACGGGTCGTCGGCGAGGCGGTGCATTCCCGCGTCGAAGCGGGTGCGCAGGGCGGTGTCCATGGAGTCGCGGGCTTGGTCGGCAGGGGGTGCGTACTGGAGGCGACGGCGGGTCACGCCACCTCCGGCCGGCTGTCGTCGGCCGGTACGGCACCGATGTCCTCGCCGCGCTCGAGGCGCTCGAAAAGTTCCTGGTCCTCGCGGTCGGCTCCCGTGCCGCCCATGGCCCACCGGGCCAGTCTGGCGGGCAGCTCGCCGGCCGGGACGTGCGGGATCTCCTGGTCGAACGCGCGCGCCTGCTCCTCGTCGAGGACGGCGCGGATACCGGCGATGGTGCCCGGCAGCTCCACGAGCTCTCCGCCGATCACCGTCTTCAACTTCGCCTCCACGGCCGGCCTCCTCGCGCGACCACCTCGCGCCACGGACCACCGTACGCCCATCGGGCCCGGTCGTGTCCTGCGTACCGGGAACACCGTACGGGGAGACCGTGCCCGGTGATCGCGGGGCCGCAGGCAGCCGAAAAGGGCCTAACCGGCGGTGGGCCCGCGGTGCGGGCCCACGACGGTGTGGGAACGGCTGCTGGACCAGGGATGGTCAGCGGCGGTGGTCAGCGTTGCGCTGTGATGCTCTCGGTCCAGTCGGCCATCTGGTCATCGGTGAGGTGACCGGCCAGATCGGCCTCGCTGATCATGCCGACCAGCCTCTTGTTCTCGATCACCGGCAGCCGGCGGATCTGGTGTCCCCGCATCTCCTCCAGCACTTCGCTGATGTCGGCACCCGAATCGATCCAGCGGGGCGTGCCCTTCGCCATCTCGTGCGCGGTGACCTGGGACGGGTCGTGCCCCATGGCCACGCAGCCGACCACGATGTCGCGGTCGGTGAGAATGCCGCACAACCGCTCGTTCGCGTCGCTGATCGGCAGGGCCCCCACATCGAGCTCCCGCATCAGCTGCGCCGCGCGGTCCAGGGTCGCGTCCTCGGGGATCCACTGGGCGCCGGGGTGCATGATGTCTCCGGCGGTGGTCATGAACCGTACCTCCCATGCCGGACGGCCGGCGCGACGCCGGGCGCGCCGCAGGTCCCGGCCCTCCCATTGTGGTCGCCGGTGCGCGCCCTCGCACGTTCGGAGCAACCGGCCCGCGGTTACGGCCGCCGCACCGGCCGGTCGCCGGTCGCGACGTGCCGCGGGGCACCACCGTCGCCGTGACGGTGGTGCCCCGCGGGGGTGTCGCTAGGCGTCGGTACGGCTCAGCCGTTGCCGTTGCCGTTCTCGGAGAGCACCGGGATGTCGTCGATGATGTGCGACAGCGACTCGTCGCCCTTGTTCTGGCTGGAGTTCTTGGTGCACTGCTGGTTCTGCGGGTTCGCCAGGACATTGACGTCCTGAACGGTGATCGGGATGAGGCCGATCAGCGAACCGACGTTGACCTTGGCCGGCAGGCCGACGCACAGGTCGTTGAGCGAGTTCTGGACCAGCCCCGCCTGCGGGCTCTGGTTGCCGTGCGTGGACGAGTTCCCGTACGACGTCGAGGAACCGTTGCCGCTGAGGTTGGTGGCACCGCCGTCGTGACCGACGGCAACGGCACTGCCTGCACTGGCGGCGAGGCCGGCGGTGGCGAAGGTGAGGGCGGCCAGGGTGGCACGGATGCGCATGTCTCTCCTATGGGCAAGCAAACGGCAATGAAGGGAGGTGACGCCCAGTACAGCCCCAGATACGTCCTGTCCTGTCTTATTCACCCGTCCATCGGCGTGTCCGCGTGGATTGTGTGCGTGTGCACCGTGTGGGGGCGTGTAGGTGGCGGCCGTTGTTTGACGGTTTTCTGATGGTGGTCCTGAGGGAGGACTGACATGGCAGCGGCCCGATGTGGGCAGTGGTGACAATGAGTCTCACAGCGTCGTCGGACGACGCTCACGGTGTCGTCCGACGCCGGAGACCGGACCGGCGGGCCCCGCACCCCCGTGCTACCCGGACCCCGTACCACGGTGGACGGCGCGGCCCGCCGGTCGCTGCCGCGCCGAGCGGGAGGAGCGGGACGAGCGTGCCGAGCGGACGCAAGTCCGTGGAGGCGGCGGCCCCCTTCCGGTACTGTGGGCCGCCGCAGCGATCGCTGACGACCGAGGAGGTGAGACCCATTACCGCTGTATCAGGCCGGGTTCTCCCCGCTCGTATCCGCGCGGTCCCCGCGGCGCCACCGGCGTAGCGGGCCGTAGCGAGGGAGCGTGCCCGGCATTCGCCAGGCACATCCGAAAGGCTCCCACGGCTCCTATGTCACTTTTCGCGTCCTCCCTCCTCCCTTCCCTCCGCTCCGCCGCCGTCGCCCGACTCCGGGCCACCGGCTCGGTCTTCGCCGAGGACGAGGCGGACCTGCTCCTCGCCGCGGCCGGCACTCCGGCCGCACTCGACGCCATGGTGGCGCGCCGCGCCGCCGGCCTGCCGCTCGAACTGGTCCTGGGCTGGGCGGAGTTCTGCGGCCTGCGGGTGGCCGTGGCCCCCGGCGTCTTCGTACCCCGCCGCCGTACGGAATTCCTCGCCCGGCAGGCGATCGCGCTCGCCACCGCCGGCCGGACGGCCGCGCGGGGAGCCGAGCCCGCAGCCGCCCCCGAAGCCGTCCGTCCCGTCGTCGTCGACCTGTGCTGCGGTTCCGGCGCGGTCGGCGCCGCGCTGGCCGCGGCCGTGCCGGCGCCCGGTGTCGAGCTGTACGCGGCCGACATCCACCCGGCCGCGGTCCGCTGCGCCCGCCGCAACATCCCCGGCACCGTGGGCGAGGTGAGCGAAGGCGACCTGTACGAAGCGCTTCCGGCAGCCGTGCGCGGCCGCATCGACGTCCTCGTCGCCAACGTCCCGTACGTCCCCACCCACCAGGTCGGCCTGCTGCCGCCGGAGGCCCGCGACCACGAGCCGCTGGTCGCCCTGGACGGCGGCGCCGACGGCCTCGACGTCCTGCGCCGGGTGACGGCCGCGGCGCCCCAGTGGCTTGCGCCGGGCGGCCACCTGCTGGTCGAGACGAGCGAACGTCAGGCGGCGACGGCCACCGAGGTGTTCCGCCGCAGCGGGCTGACGCCGCGCGTGGTCACCTCGGAGGAGGAGTACGCGACGGTCGTCATCGGGAGAGTCGACAGCATCGGCAACGGCATCGGCAGGGGTGGCAGCAGTGGCGCGGTCTTGCCCCGGGAGGCTGATGTGCGGTGAGGATCGGATCATGACGGGAACCCTCCCGGAGAGACCGGCCACCCGCACATCGGAGGGAGACGGACGGCAATGACCACCCACCGTTCCGCCGACACCAGCACGCCCGACACCAGCACACCCGACGGCAACACCGAGTACGGCAGAAAGACGTTCAAGCGGTCGCGGAGTCACTTCGCCGACCGGATCACCGCGGACGGCCGGGACGGCTGGCCCGTCGAGGCCGGCCGCTACCGCCTGGTGGTCAGCCGCGCCTGCCCCTGGGCCAGCCGCGCCCTGGTCTCCCGGCGACTGCTCGGCTTGGAGGACGCGCTGTCCCTGGCCATCGCCGACCCGATCCAGGACGACCGCAGCTGGCGCTTCACCCTGGACCCGGACGGCCGCGACCCGGTCCTCGGCATCCGGTACCTCAGCGAGGCGTACGACGCGCGCGAGACCGGTTACCCCGGCGGGGTCAGCGTGCCCGCGATCGTCGACGTGCCCAGCGGCAAGCTCGTCACCAACGACTTCCAGCGGATCACCCTCGACCTCGCGACCGAATGGACCGCGCTGCACCGCCCCGGCGCGCCCGACCTCTACCCGGAGCCGCTGCGCGCCGAGATCGACGAGGTCATGGACGGCGTCTACCGGGACGTCAACAACGGTGTGTACCGTGCCGGGTTCGCGACCGGGCAGCGCGAGTACGAGGAGGCGTACGAGGACGTGTTCCGGCGCCTGGAATGGCTCTCCCGGCGGCTGGCCGAGCGCCGGTACCTGGTCGGGGACACCCTCACCGAGGCGGACATCCGGCTGTTCACCACGCTGGTGCGGTTCGACGCCGTCTACCACGGCCACTTCAAGTGCAACCGGTACAAGCTGGCCGAGGACCCGGTCCTCTGGGCGTACATGAGGGACCTCTACCAGACGCCCGGGTTCGGCGACACGGTCGACTTCGACCACATCAAACGGCACTACTACCAGGTGCACACCGGCATCAACCCGACCGGCATCGTCCCCAGCGGCCCCGACCTCACCGGCTGGCTGACCCCGCACCACCGCGAGCAGCTGGGCGGCCGCCCCTTCGGCGAGGGCACGCCCCCGGGTCCGGTCCCGGCCGCCGAGGAGGTCCCGCCGGCCGGGCGTCCCTGAAGGCTTCCGTAAAGCGGAATACCGGTGTAGCGTCCTAATCAGGCATTTCGGACATCCGGCGCGAGATGGCCAGCGGCATTCTGACCCTCCCGTCCAGCCCCTCCGGCCGGCGATCCCTCGCCAACTGCCGGGACGGAAATGGCTCGCGTATCGGTGTCGAGCCCGTTGAGCCCAACGCCGCCAAGTATCGGCGCGCAGGCGAAAACAAGGACGCAGGGGCGAAGCCTTCATTCGAAATGCCGAAAGGAATCGGATCATGAAGAGAATCATTGCCACCGTGTTCGCCGCGGCCATGCTCAGCGTCGGCGGTATGGGTGTCGCGTCGGCCGCCGGGCCGTCGTCCGTGCCGAACCCGACACCCGTCACGCACACCTATAAGTGCGGATTCCCGCTGGGCACATTCAAGGTGACCGCCCCGCAATACCTGATCACACAGTACGACGCGAAGTTCGCGGCCTACGGCTGCACCCACACCCCGTAAAGGACAGCTCATGAAATGAGGGCTAGGAGGCCGCTTCGGGGGCGCCTCTCTGTCCGTCATCCGAGGCGACTGTGAGTCGGATGATGCGGAAGAACCCGTTGGCCTTGCCCGGGTGACGGCTCGTCAGTTCCAGTCTGACCCGGCTCGTGCGGACGGTGTCGAACGTGATCCGGGTGGGGGAGTCCGAGGCGTCCGCCCAGGCGATGCGGGCGTGGTCGGCCGGTACGTACTGCTTGCCGTCCCAGTAGCTGACGGCGATCGCCTCGGGCAGTGCGTACGTGTCGTCGTTCGTGGTGAACGACACGTCCAGGGCGGATACCTGGCGGCGGCGTGGCCAGGTGAGCGACACCCAGTCCTTGGGACGCGCCGCGCTGATGGCGGGAAGCAGGGCCGTCGCCGTCATGCGGTAGGCGTTGGACCAGCCCGTGGCCGTGTCGTCGTCGAGCATCGCGGCGGGTACGGTGTCGGGCGCGCCGGAGAAGCTCGCGTCCGCGGTCGCGGTGCGGGACGCGGCCTCGCGGACGCCGGCGGTCGCGGCTGCTGCGGGGGCGGCCGCCCTTGAGACGCCCTGCCCGCTCCCCGTGACGCGGATCCGGGCCGACGCGGAGTGCAGTCCCTCGGCGCGTGCCGTGACCGTGACCGCCGCGGCGCCCTCGGCCGGCCGTACGATCGCGAGGGCCTTGCCATGGAAGGCGGACCGGACGGGCGAGCGGTAGTTCTCGGCGCTCTCCTGTTGGCCGTTGTCGGCGCCGACCAGGTGTCCTCCGGTCACGTGGAACGTGAGGGCGTGGTCGGCGTCCGGTACGAGGACGCCCCGGGAGTCGGTGACCTCGGCGGTGACGAAGACGAGGCCGTCCCCGTTCACTTCCTTCCGGTCCGGCGTCAGCCGCACCGCCGCCGCCTCGCCCGCGGTCCGCAGCGTGTCGCGGGCGACCTCGTGGCCGTTCCGCCGCGCCACCGCCACGAGCTTGCCCGCCTCGAAGGGCACCTGCCAGGTGAGGTGGAGCCGGCCCGCGCTGCCGTTGGGACTGGTGTAACTGCCCGGGTACGGGCCCGAGGTGACGGTCTTGTCGTCGCCGGTGGCCTCGGTCGTCTCCCGGTACGCGAGCCCGTACGTCGTCTTCTTGCGGTCGAAGCGGCGCACCCCCAGCGACCGGCCGTTGAGGAACAGCTCCACGCTGTCGGCGTTGGTGTACGCCCAGACCGTCACGGTGTCCTTGGGGCGGTGACCGGTCCAGTTCATGGGCAGCAGGTGCACCATGGGCGTTTGGCTCCACTGGCTGCGGAAGAGCGAGAACTGGTCCTTGGGGAAACCCGCGGTGTCGACGGCACCGAAGAACGAGCTCTTCACCGGGAAGACGTCGTCGTACGGGGTCGGCTCGCCGATGTAGTCGATGCCGGTCCACACGAACTGGCCGGCGAAGAACTCCCGGTCGCGGTCCTTCTTGAGGGCGTACTCGCCGCTCATCGTCCACGACTCCAGGTTGTTGTCGTAGGAGGAGGAGCCGCGCTTGCCGGGCGTGTAGTTCTCGCCCGTGTTGAGCTGGTCAGGGCTCTCGTACACGCCGCGGGTCGAGGTGCTCGACGAACTCTCGGACTCGAAGAAGAACGTGTCCGGGTACTTGGCGTGCAGGGCGTCGACGGAGGCGGCCGTGTTGTAGTTGACCCCGACGCCGTCGAGCATCCGGAGGATGCGGTCCTGCGGCGAACCGTCCTTCGGCACACCGCGGTACTTGTCCGAGCCGATCACCACGGGCCGGGTCGCGTCGACCGACTTCACCGCCGCGATCAGCCGCTCGGCCATCGCCACCCCGGCTTCAGCGGTGCTGTCCGGGATCTCGTTGCCGATGGACCACATGATCACGGCGGGCGAGTTCTTGGCCGCGTGCACCATCTCCTTGATGTCGGCGTCGCTGTGCTCGTCGAAGAACCGGCCGTAGTCGTACCGGTTCTTCGGCGTGCGCCAGCAGTCGAACGCCTCGACCAGCAGCATGATCCCCAGCTCCGCGCAGAGCGTGACCACCTGGGGCGCCGGCGGATTGTGCGACGTCCGCAAGGCGTTGACGCCCATCTCGCGCATGATCTCCAGCTGCCGCCGGGCCGCGTCGGGATGGAAGGCGGCGCCCAGCGCACCGAGGTCGTGGTGGAGATTGACGCCTTGCAGCTTCATCCGTTCGCCGTTGAGCGAGAAGCCGTGGTCAGGGTCGAAGGTGGTCCAGCGCAGCCCGAAGGGCGTGCTGGTCTCGTCGACGATCCGGCCGTTGACGGTGACGCGGGTGACGACGGTGTAGAGGTAGGGGCGGTGCACCGACCAGAGGGCGGGCTCGTCGATGCGCAGGTCGAGCGTCGTCGTCGTGGAGTCGCCGGTGAGCGTGGCGGGGGAGGACACCGAGGCGACCTGGCGGCCGTCCGCGTCCCGGACCGTCGCCGTCACCTCGGCCCGTACGGACCGTTGCGCCTCGCTCACGGCGGCCACCGCCAGCCGGACGGCGGCGCGGCCGGACTTCACGTGCCGCGCCAGGTCGGGCGTGGTGACCGTGACCCCGTGCCGGACGAGGTGCACGGGATCGGTGACGACGAGGCGTACGTCCCGGTGGATGCCGCTGCCGGAGTACCAGCGGCTGCTCGGCACCTGGTTGCGTGCCCGCACGGACAGGGTGTTGGCCGTCCGGCCGTCGGTGTGCGCGAGGTCGGTGAGGTCCACGGCGAAGCCGGTGTAGCCGTACGGGTGGGCGGCGACCAGCTCCCCGTTGAAGTGCACCTGCGCGTCCATGTACACGCCGTCGAACTCCACGGATATCCGCTTGCCCGCGGTCTCCGCCGGGAGCGTGAAGGTCTTCGTGTACCAGCCGAGGCCGCCGGGGAGGTAACCGCTGCCCGCCGTGGTGCGGTCGTCCTTGACGGGGTCCAGGCCGATGCTCCAGTCGTGCGGTACGTCCACGTCGCGCCAGGCCGGATCGCCGGCCGCGGGCCGGGGCGCCTCCTCGCCCGTGGTGTTGACGAGGGCGAACCGCCAGCCGCGGCAGAGATCGATCTCCCGGCCCGTCCCCGCCCCCTCCGCCGCAGGCTCCGCCCGCCCGGCCGCCCAGGCGGTGGAACCCACCGCCAACTGCGCACCGAGGACTCCACCGAGGGAGGCGCCGGCTCCGCCCAGAACCACGCGTCGTGAGATGGCCATGTGTGCCTTCCGGTAATCCGTGAGGGTGACGAGGCAGCTGAACGCGCTGAGTCTGTCGAGTCCTGTTGATATATGTCAATGAACAAAACAAAACTTCTCAACTAGTGGCAGGGCGAATGCGTCAGTGCGCCAGCAGCCGCTGCCCCGGCCGCGCGCCCGCGCCCCCTGCGCCGTCATCCGCTCCGGTCCGGGCCGTCCGCTCGGAGGATCGTGGCGATTTCGTTCCGGGAGGCGGCGCCCAGCTTGGCGAGGATGTGCTCGACGTGGGAGTCCACCGTGCGCTTGGAGATGACGAGGCGCTCGGCGATCTCGCGGTTGCACAGTCCTTCGCCGAGGAGCCGGGCCACCTCGCGCTCGCGCCGAGTGAGCCCGTCGGCGGAGCGGCACTCGAAGTCGGGTTCCGCGGCGTGTGCGGGCACGCGGGTGAGACGGTCGGCGTCGCCGATGGCAAAGGGGGCGATTTCCTCCAGCGGCTGTGCGGCACCCGCCTGGTGCAGGGAGCCGAACCGTGCCTCGCCGAGCACCTGACGGGCCGCCTCCTCCGCGTGCTGATGCTTCTCCTCCAGTGCGGCGGTGCCGCTGACCCGTTGGCCCACCCGCCGCCACAGCGTGTCCGCGGCGCCGAGCAGCCAGGCGGACCGCTCGAACCGTGCTGTGGCGGCGGCCAGCCAGCCCAGCAACTCCAGGGTGTAGGCCGTGCCGACGGCGTCGCCGAGCTCACACTTCATCGCCAGCGCCGTCCGCGCGGCGGCGCCACCCTCCTGGTGCCTCCCCTGGAAGAAGAGGGCGATGCCGGAGATGAGGTGCATGTAGCTCTGCTGCCAGCGCTCTCCGCTGCCCTCACCGACGCGGCGCAGGCCTTGCGCGCATCGTGCGAGGGCGGCGTCGAACTCTCCGGCCAGTGTGAGCAGGTAGCCCTGCTGCGCGTCGAGCAGGCACAGCCCGATCCGGTCATCGAGCGCACTCAAGAGGGACTCGGCGGCGCGTGCGGATTCGGCCGCCTCCTCGTACCGCCCCAGGAAGGTCATCGCCAGGTTCCGGTAGACGTGGCCGCGGCCGGCCATCAGGGGTTCACCGCAGCGCTCGGCGAGGGCGATGCCCTCGTCGAGGTCGGACACCGCATCGCCCGGATCGCCCTGGAAGGTGGCCAGGTAGCCGCGCACCATCAGGGCCCAGGCCCGCTCCGGGACCGGGTCGGCGAAGCGGTCCAGGACCCTGGTCTGCCAGTAGCGGCCCTCGGCCAGCAGGCCGGCGATCTGCCAGTAGCCCCACAGGTCGCCGGCGAGCCGGGCGGCCCGGACATGCCCGTCAGGGAGGTTCAGGGCGTAATCCAGGGCGGCCCGGATGTCGGCGTGTTCGCCGCGCAGCGCGTGGAACCGCGCTATCTGGTCGTCATCGAACCAGTGGTCGTCGAAGGAGGCCGCCAGGCGGAGATAGCGGGCGATGTGCCGCTCGCGGACGGCGGCCTCCTCGCCCGACCCGGCGAGCCGCTCGCCGCCGAACTCGCGAAGGGTGTCCAAGAGCCGGTAACGAGTACGGCCCGAGGCGTCCTCGCTGCGCAGCACGACGGACTTGTCGATGAGGCCGATCTGGGTCTCCAGCACGTCCTCGCGCGGCAATCGCCCGCCCGCGCACACCTCCTCGGCCGCGGCGACGTCGAAGGTGCCCGCGAAGACCGACAGCCGCGACCAGAGCAGCCGCTCCTGCGCGGTGCACAGGTCATGGCTCCAGCCGATGGCGGTGCGCAGCGTCTGATGGCGCGGCAGGGCCGTCCGGCGCCCGCCGGTGAGCAGCCGGAAGCGGTCCTCCAGGCGGTCGATCAGCTGCTGCAGCGGCACCGCCCGGAGCCGGACCGTGGCCAGCTCGATGGCGAGCGGAATGCCGTCCAGGCGACGACAGAGCTTGATCACGTCCGAGCGGTTGGCGTCGGTGACGGCGAAGCCGGGCACCACGGACGCGGCGCGCTGGGCGAAGAGCGCGACCGCGTCATCGGAGCCCCGCGCCTTGGGCGGCCCCGGATCCGGCTCCGGCACCGGCAGCGGCGGGACCGGCAGGACATGCTCCCCCGGCACGTCCAACGGCTGACGGCTGGTGGCCAGCACCCGCACCCCCGGCGCTTCGCACAGCAGCAGATCGGCCAGCAGGGCGCAGCCGTCGAGCACGTGCTCGCAGGTGTCCAGGACCAGCAGCAGCTCTCGCTCCCGCAGGTGATCCAGTACCACGTCGAGTTGCGGGCGCGTGTCCTGCTCGGGCAGGCCCAGGCAGGCCGCCACGGTGTGCGGGAGCAGTTCGGGGCCGCGCAGCCCGGACAGCTCGGTCAGGCACACCCCGTCCGCGAACCGGCTCACCGCGCCGGCGGCGGCCCGCAGTGCGACCCGGGTCTTGCCCACCCCGCCGGGGCCGACCACCGTGACCAGCCGGGATTCGGCCAGCAGCGTCGCCAGCCGGGCGAGTTCGGCGCGCCGGCCGACGAAGCTGGTCACCTCGGCCGGAAGCGTGCCGGGACGACGATGCAGCACGCCGAGGGACACGGCGGCCCTCCCCTGGGAGCGGTGGTGCTACGTGGTCCGGAGGATACGCGGACCGTGTCGGAGCGCACAGGGAATCCGGGCGAGGCGCCGTTGTCCTCGCCCTCGAACTGCTCACCAGGGCTTCGGGCGCGGGCGCTTACGCGTCGTCGGTGGCGTGTACGCGTACGCCGCCGACGTAGGTCTGCAGGACGCGGGTCGCCGCGATGTCGCCGGTCGGGTCCTCGAAGGGGTCGCGGTCGAGGACGGCGAGGTCGGCCAGGTTGCCGGCGCGCAGGGTGCCGGTGTCGTCGAGGTGGTTCACGTACGCGCTGCCGGCGGTGTACGCCGCAAGGGCCGCGCCGAGGTCGAGGCGCTGCTCGGGGAGGAAGGCGGGGGAGTCGGCGGCGGCCTCGGGCTGGCGGCGGTGAACGGCGGTGTGCAGCGCGGCCATCGGGTCGGGGCTGCTGACGGGCCAGTCGCTGCCGGCGGCGAGCGTGGCGCCGGAGCGGAGCAGGTCGCCGAAGGGGTACTGATGGGCGGTCCGTTCGGCGCCGAGGAACGGAATGGTGAGGTCGTCCATCTGCGGCTCGTGAGAGGCCCACAGCGCCTGGATGTTGGCGGTGGCGCCGAGGCGGCGGAAGCGCGGGACGTCGTCGGGGTGGACGATCTGGAGGTGGGCGAGGTGCGGGCGGTGATCGGTCCAGCCGTTGGCCTGCCGCGCGGCCTCGACCGCGTCGAGCGACTCGCGGACGGCCCGGTCGCCGAGCGCGTGGAAGTGGACCTGGAAGCCGTGCGCGTCCAGTTCCGTGACGTAATGGCGCAGCGCCTCGGGCTCGATGAAGGAGATGCCGCTGTTGTCGGAGGCGCAGCCGCAGGCAGTGAGGTAGGGGTGGAGGAGGGCGGCCGTGTGGTTCTCGGCGATGCCGTCCTGCATGATCTTCACGGTCGTGGCGCGCAGCCGTCCGGCCGTCAACTCCTCCCGACGGGCAAGGAGTTCGGGGAGCTGTTCGGTGCCGCGGGCCCGGTCCCACCACAGTGATCCGGTGACTCGCGCGGTCAGCTGTCCGGCGCGGACGGCGGCCGCGTAGGCGGGGGAGGGGTCGGCCATCCCGGCGTGGTCGCCGAGCAGCGCGTCCTGCCAGGCGGTGATGCCGTACGAGTGGAGGAGTGCCTGGGCGCGCAGCAGCCCTTCGGTGAGGGTGGCGAGGGTCGGCTCCGGGACGGCGGCGGCGACCAGCGTCATGGCGCCTTCCTGGAGCATCCCGGTGGGGTGCCCGTCGGCCTCGCGCTCCAGCCGGCCGTCGGCGGGGTCGGGCGTACGGGCATCGATGCCGGCGCGTTCGAGGGCGCGGGTGTTGGCCCAGCCGCCGTGGTGATCGCGGTTGACGAGGTACACGGGGCGGTCGGGTACGAGCGCGTCGAGGAACTGGCGGGTGGGCGTGCCGCCGGGGAACGCCTCCATCGACCAGCCGCCCCCGGTGATCCACTCCGCCTCGGGGTGGGCGTCGGCGTACGCGCGGATGCGCTCGCGGTACTCCGCCGCGGTGACCGCGCCGGTCAGGTCGCACTGCCCCAGCTCGACGCCGCCGCCCACCGGGTGGACGTGCGCGTCCTGGAAGCCGGGCACGAGCAGCCGGCCGCGCAGGTCGACGACCTCGGTGCGCGGACCGATCAGGTCGTGCACCTCGTCGTGCCCGACGGCGACGATGCGCTCACCGCGCACGGCGAGGGCGGTGGCGCGGCTGCGGGCCGGATCCACGGTGTGGACGGGGCCACCGGTGAAGACGAGGTCGGCGGGGTGATGCGAGGAGGACATGACCGGGCTCCTGAAAAAGAGATAACGAGGGCGGGGGAGTTGTACGTACGTGAGGGGGTCGGCGCGCTCAGCCGCGGGCGGGGCCGGACGGTGCGGTGGCCGGGTCGCCCCCGGCGTCCGCCGGCAGGGTGATCGCCTCCGCGTCCGTGCCGCGTCCCGTGACGAAGTACGGCGAGCGCCGCCCCCACTTGGCGCGTGCCGCGACCACCAGCCCGGACGCCACGATCAGTACGGGAACGAGCAGCATGAACCAGCCGTTGTCCGGTGTCGCCTCGAAGTGGTCGCTCATGGTCGCGTAGTGGACCGCGAGGTAGCCGCCGAGCCCGAAGAGGACCAGTCCGCTGAGCGCGGGGATCACGACGCCGGTCAGCGCGGCGCGGGCCCCGGCGCGCAGGTCGGCGCGGAAGCGCAGCGCGCAGGCCAGGGCGGTCAGGCCGTAGTAGAGAGCGACGATCAGGCCGATCGAGTTGACGGCGGCGAGGATCATCTCGTTGAGCTTGGGGATGCCGAGGGCGAGTACGGCGACGGCCGCGACGATGGCCATGATGACCACCGTACCGACGGCGGGTGTGCCGAAGCGGGGGCTGACCCGCGTCCAGGCGCTGCCGAGGGTGCGGTCGCGGCCCATGGCGAGCGCGGCCCGGGCCGTGGGGATGACGGCGGCCTGCAGGGAGGCGAAGGCGGAGCACATCAGGGCGGCCAGCGGCAGGGACGCCCACGGCTCGGGCGCGAGGTGCGCGCCGAGGAAGGTGAGCGCCTGCGGGCCGTTGCGCACCAGCTCCCCGTTGCCCATCACGCGCTGGAAGGAGACGGCGGCGAAGACGAACAGCGCCAGCATGACGGTGAGCGCGATGAGTCCGCCGCGTGCGGCGTCCCCGGCGCTCTTCGTCTCCTCGTTCACGGTGAACGCCGCGTCCCAGCCCCAGTAGATGAAGACCGCGAGGATCAAACCCTGGACGAGTGAGGTCGTCGAACCCATCTCGAAGGGATTGAGCCAGGAGAAGGAGAAGGGCTGGTCGCCGACGGCCAGGCCCCAGGCGCAGAAGGCGAGCAGTACGGCGTACTCGAAGATCAGCAGCCCGAGTTGGAGGCGGGTGGCGGAGCGGACGCCGGTGACCGCGGTGACGGTCACGGCCACCAGCGCGACCAGCCCGATGACCGTGCTGGTCGCGGTGGAGTTCGGGTCCAGCGGGAGGCCGAAAGCGGAACGTGCGCCCAGCTTGTTGAGGAACTGCAGGATCACCGAGCCGGTGACGGCGCCGGTGTACGCCATGAAGACGACGTTGCCGACCAGCACCACCCAGCCGGTGAGGAAGCCCGGCCAGGGGCCGATGGAGCGGCCCACCCAGGTGTAGCCGTTGCCGCAGTTGGGTTCGGAGCGGTTGAGTCGGGAGTACGCGAGGGCGATGCCGAGGATCGGCAGGAACGCCAGTACCAGCAGGGCGGGCGTCTGGCGGCCCGCGTACACCGCGAGGGTGCCCATCCCGATGCCGATGCTGGTGGTCGCCGCGGTACTGGAGGCGGCGATGGCCACGCCGTCCTTGACGCCGAGCGAACGGCGCATACGGGGGCCCGGCGGAGCGGACGGCACGGCAGGGGGCATGGGGCACGCTCCTGGAGCAGGGAGAGGGGCGCCGTGGCGGACCGGCGTGCGCCGATGAAACCGCCGCCGTCGGTTCTATGTCAATGGTGTTGACGTAAGGTGGTGATTGACTGGCCCGGGCACCGGCGGCCGGGCCGCGCCCCCGGGCGCCACCCGACCGCCCGCAACCGACGACCGAAGGGCCGACCGTGGCACCACCCGACCGCGTCACCGCGGAACGCAGGCGACGACGCCCCACCAAGAGCGGCGTGGTCCTGTCGGCGGAGATGATCCTGGAGGCGGCGCTGGAACTCCTCGACGAGCACGGCGCCGAGGCCCTCACCATCCGCAAGCTCGGCACCGCGCTCGGCGCCGACCCCAGCGCGGTCTACCGCTACTACCGCGGCGCCGAGGACCTGCTGCTCGCGCTGGGCGACCGGCTCATCGGCGAGGCGCTCGACGGCTTCCGGCCGGAGGAGCACGACGACTGGGCGGCGGCGCTGCGGGACTTCGCCCTGCGCGCCTACCGCGCGGCGCTGCGCCACCCGCGCGTCGCCGTACTCAGCTCCTACCGCGTCACCCGCCGCGTCCACGAACAGCGCGCGGTGGAGACGGGCGTCGGCCTGCTGCGCCGGGCCGGCTTCGACGACGCCACCGCCGTGCGCCACTACCACGCCTTCGTCGACACCGTCCTCGGCCACGCGGCGCTGGACGCGGCGGTGCTGCGCCTCCCCGCCGACCAGCGAGCCGGCGACGAACAGGCGTGGAGCGAGGCGTACGCGCAGCTGCCCGCCGACGCCTTCCCGAACCTGCACGCGGTCCGGGACCACCTCCCGACGATGGCCGGCCCGGCCGTCGAGCACACCGTCGACCTGCTGCTCGCGGCCCTGAAGGCGCAGGCTCCGGAGATGCGCGCCTGACGGTGCGTCAGGAACTGGGTGTCCGGGAACTGTGCGTCAGGAACTGGCGTTGAGGGCGGTGCGCAGCGCGGCGTGGGCCGCCTCGTTCGCCTCGGCGGCGGCGGACAGCTGGCCCGGCATCCCGAAGAACCCGTGGAAGACCCCGTCGTAGCGCCGCACGTCCACCGCGACGCCGGCCTCCCGCAGCCGCCGGCCGTACGCCTCGCCCTCGTCGCGCAGCGGGTCGTACTCCGCGGTCAGGATGTGGGCCGGCGGCAGCCCGGACAGGTCGGCCGCGGCGAGCGGCGAGGCGTAGGGGTGCACCTCGCCGTCACCGCCGCTGTCGCCGTCCGCGCCGAGGTACTGCTCCCAGTACCAGCGCAGATGGTCGGCGGTGACGAAGTACCCCTGGGCGTTCTCCTGGTACGAGGGAGTGTCCCGGGCGGGGTCGAGCATCGGGTAGATCAGCAGCTGGAAGAGCGGCATCGGGCCGCCCCGGTCCCGCGCCATCAGCGGGAGCACCGCGGCGAGATTGCCGCCTGCGCTGTCGCCGGCCACCGCGATGCGGGCCGGGTCGCCGCCCTCCTCCGCGGCGTGCGCGGCGGCCCAGCACAGGACCGCGTAGGCGTCCTCGGCGGCGGCGGGGAACCGGTGCTCGGGCGCCCGCCGGTAGTCGACGGAGACGACGAGCGCGCCCGTCGCGTTGGCCAGGTCCCGGCAGATGCCGTCGTGCGAGTCCAGGTCGCAGATCACGAAGCCGCCGCCGTGGCAGAACACCACCACGGGCAGCCCGCCGTCGGTGTCCGCCTCGGGCCAGTACAGGCGCACCGGTACCTCGGGGGCGCCGGCCGGCCCCGGCACTCGCCGGTCCTCGACCCGGGCCACCGGCACCGGGGGCGCCGCGTGGGTCGGCTGCGCCGCGAGGATGATGCGGCGCGCCTCGGCCGCGTCGAGTACCTCGGTGCCCAGCCGCGGGAAGTGCGCCTCGGTCAGCTCGATGATGGTCTTCGCTACGGGGTCCAACGGCATACGCGGGCTCACCTCGTCGTGTCTCCGCCGACCAGAACTATTTCGATTAGGACTATCGGCCGGGAGTACTGATTAGAGGTGGGCCTGATCGGAATGTCAATGCTCGGGGGAGGAGACGGGCGGCTCGGCGGCGCGTACCGTCGCGGCCACCTCGTCCAGGTCCCGCAGCGCCGACTCGGCGAACTCCCGCTCCGCCGCGTAGTACTTCTCCGACCACCGCAGCACCAGCTCCGTGTACGCCCAGGAGGGCTCCTTGGCCGAGCCCTCGGCCGTGGCGCGCGCACGGCGGGTCATCTTCTCCGCGTACGCGCGGTGCTGTTCGAGGATGGCCCGCAGCTCGTCGGGCTCGGTCAGATGGCCGAGCCACAGCCGCAGCATGACGCCGTGCTTGAGGACCGGCGGCTCGACCGGCGCCTCGCTGACCCACCGGGCGGCGGCCTCCTTGCCGCTCGGCGTGATGCTGTACATGCGCTTGCCGCGGACGCCGTCGTCCTGGACGACCGTCCGCGACGTGACGTAACCGTGCTTCTCCAGCCGCTTCAGCTCGCCGTAGACCTGGCTGGCAGACGGGCTCCAGTAGAAGAACTGCAGGCTCGAATCGGCCCATTTCTTCAGGTCGTAGCCGGACAGCTCGGACCCGAAGGAGAGCAGCCCGAGCACCGCCCAGCTGGTGGGCGGCAATTCAGCGGGGTCGAAGGGCGCGGTCGAGTCGGTCACGGGCGTGAGTATAGGACCGCTCGTACGGGTGAGCGGTCGCGGCGTCGGCCGGTCGGAAGAGCGGCCCGGCGTCCGTCGGCCGCGGCGTCAGCCGGTCGGGTCGCCAGCCGGCCGGGGAGGGCGAGGGCGTCAGTCCGTCGTCGGGGAGGGCAGGCCGTCGCGGGCCGTGCGGCGCAGTTCCGTCTTGAGGACCTTGCCGCCGGCGTTGCGCGGCAGTTCCGGTACGAGATGGAAGCGGCGCGGCACCTTGAAGTTGGCGAGCCGTTCCCGGGCCCAGGCGGTGAGCGCGTCCGGCGTCAGCGCGTCGGTCAGCCCGTCGCCGGGCCCGTCGGTGGCCGGCTCCGGGACGATGAAGGCCACGCCCACCTCGCCGAGCCGCTCGTCCGGCGCCCCGACGACGGCGACCTCGGCGATGCCGGGGTGCCCGCCGAGTGCGTGCTCCACCTCCGCCGGATACGCGTTGAAGCCGCCCACCACGTACATGTCCTTGAGCCGGTCGGTGAGGGACAGGTAGCCGCGCTCGTCCAGTACGCCGACGTCACCGGTGTGCAGCCAGCCCTCCTCGTCCACGGCGCGCGCGGTGGCCTCCGGGTCGTCGAGGTAGCCGGCCATGACGTGATAGCCGCGCGTGACCACTTCGCCGGGCCGGCCGGGCGGCAGCTCGCGCCCGCCCGGGCCGACGATCCGCAGCTCGGTGCCGGGGAGCGCGACGCCGACCGTGCGGGCGACCGTCGCGGCGTCCGCGTCGACGGGGCAGATGGCGGCCACCCCGGTCGACTCGCTGAGCCCGTACGCGGTGAAGACGTCCGTCGCGCCGAGCTCCCGGCGGATCTCCTCGATCAGCGCCGTGGGGATCATGGCGGCGCCGGTGCCGGCCAGCCGCAGCGCCGACAGGTCGTACCGCTCGCGCCCGGGGTGGCGGACGATGCCGTGGAAGACGGTCGGCGGCCCGAGCAGCACGCTCACCCGCTCCTCGGCCATCCGACGCAGCATCAGCCCGGTGTCGAAGACCGGCTCGGGCAGCATCGTCACACCGCGCAGCAGACAGCCGAGCACCCCCGCCTTGTACCCCATGGTGTGGAAGAAGGGGTTGACGAGGAGATAGCGGTCGCCGGGGCGCAGCGTGACCACGCGGGACCAGCTCTCGAAGACGCGGATGGTCTGCCCGTGCGTGACCATCACGCCCTTGGGGCGGCCCGTGGTGCCGGAGGTGTAGAGGATGTCGGAGAGGTCGTCGGGGCGTACGGCGGCGGTACGGGCCGCCCGCTCGGCGTCGGACACGGCCGCACCCGCCGCCAGATAGGCGTCCCAGGAGACCGCGCCGTACGAGGTGGCGCCGGGCGCGTCCCCGTACGACGTGCCGCCCGGTGCGTCCCCGGACGAAGCGGCGGCCTCGCGCAGGACCACCGTGCCGCGCAGCAGGCCGAGGTCGGCCCCCGAGCCGTGCAGCATCGCCACGTAGTCCTTGCCGAGGAAACCGCGCTCGGTGAACAGCAGCCGGGCACCGCTGCGCCGGATGATGTCGGCGGCCTCGGCTGCCGTGTAGCGGGTGTTCACCGGTACCAGGACGGCGCCGACCGAGACCGCGCCGAGCGCCGCCGCGATCCACTGCCGGCTGTTCGGCGCCCAGACGGCCACCCGGTCGCCGGGCGCCACGCCGTGCGCGACGGCCGCCCGCGCCGCCGCGTGCACCTCGTCCCGCAGCCGCGCGAAGCTCCACCGCACCTCGCCGTCGGCCAGCGCCTCCGCCTCCCCGAACGCGGCCGCGGCCGAATCCGCCAACTGCGCGACCGTGACGGGTCCGTGCGCGCCCGGCTCGCCGCCCTCGCGGCTGTCCATGCTGATCACGATCACGCCCTCCTGCTCCGCTGCCGTGTCCCGCGGGCCATCACACCGGTCCGCCGTCCGCGGTGGCTACGGCGAAGTCCCGTCCAGTGGGAGAAGCGGCGCCGCGACTCCCTAGACTGCGGTGGTGGCGGAAGACGAAACGAGCGGCACGGAAGCCGGCGGTGCCGGTGGCGGCGGCCGGGGGCCGGGGCTTCCCGCGACCGGCTGGGCGGTGCTCGGGCTGCTCTCCTTCGGTACCGAGCTGTCCGGTTACGACCTGAAGAAATGGGCGGACTGGTCGCTGGGCTTCTTCTACTGGAGCCCGTCGTTCAGCCAGATCTACGGTGAGCTCAAGCGGCTGGAGAAGGCCGGTTACGCCGCCTCGCGGATGGTCACGCCGGAGACCGGCGGGCGGGGCAAGCGCGTGTACCGGATCACCGAGGCGGGCACGGCCGCGGTCCGCGCCTGGGCGCGGGAGGCGCCGGTCGAGCCGCCGGTACTGAAACACGGCGTCATGCTGCGGCTGTGGCTCGGCCACCTGATGGGCCCGGAGCGGATGCGCGACGTGCTCGGCACGCACCAGGAGTACGCCGAGACCATGCGGCGGCGGGCCGCGGCGGACGCCGAGGGCGCCGCCGCCGAGGACGCGTGGGCCTACACGGAGCTCACTCTCAAGTGGGCGGAGCGGTACTACGCGGCGGAGCGCGACCGGGCCGCCGAGATGCTGGCGGAACTGGCGGAGCTGGAAGAACGGCAGGACGGCGGCCGGCCGGCCGGGGGCTAGACGGCGGTTGTCAGCCCCAGGTCCGCCGCCAGTCGCGCCCGGTGCCAGGCCGGCGGGCCGAAGAGCCGGGCCGTGCCGTGCGCGCGCTTGAAGTACCGGTGTGCGTCGTGCTCCCAGGTGATGCCGATCCCGCCGTGCAGCTGGATCATCTCGCCCGCCACCGCCGAGAACGCCTCCGAGCAGACCGACTTGGCGACGGCCGCGGCCCGGCACGCCTCCGCTGTGTCCACCTTCTTCGGCCCGTCGGCCGCCGCCGCGAACGCCGCTCCCAGCGCCGCCGACCGGGCCGACTCCACCAGGACGTACGCGTCCGCCAGCCGGTGCTTGACCGCCTGGAAGGAGCCGATGGGGCGGCCGAACTGGACGCGGTCCTTGGCGTGCGCGACGGTGAGTTCGAGGCACCGCTCGGCCGCGCCGACCTGCTCGGCGGCCAGCGCCGCACAGGCCAGGCTCAGCACCCGCCCCAGCACCCGGCCGCCGTCGCCGTCCGCGCCGATCAGCCGCCCGTCCGCGCTGTCGAGAACCACGCGCGCCAGCGCCCGCGTCTGATCCATCGTCACCGCCGCCTCGCGGCGCACGCCCGTGCCGTCCACCGCCACTTCGAAGAGCGACACCCCGGCTCCGGTATGTGCCGCCACGAGCAGCACCTCGGCCGCCGCCCCGTCCAGTACGTACTCCTTGGTCCCGGTGAGCCGCCACGCCCCGCTCGCTCCCGGGGCGGCCTCGGCCCGGACCGCCGCCGGGTCCCAGGACCCGCCTTCGGCCCACGCCAGTGTGCCGACGGCCCGTCCTTCGGCCAGCCGCGGCAGCAGCGCCTTGCACGCGCCCGCGTCGCCCGATGCCAGCAGCGCCTGCACCGTGAGCACGGCAGAGCCGAGGAACGGTACGGGGCTCAGCGCACGCCCCAACTCCTCCATGACGACGTGTACTTCACGTGCCCCGCAGCCCGCGCCGCCGTACTCCTCGGGCACCGCGAGCCCCGCGACGCCGATCTGCTCCGTCAGCGGCCGCCAGGCCGCCGCGCCCTCGTGCCGCGTGAGCACCGCCCGTACGGCGGACCGCAGTTCCTCCTGCTCCGCCGTCGGCGTCAGCTCCCTCATGCCCCGGCCCCTTCCTTGTGCACGGCGGCCTCCAGTACCCGGGCGCGGCAGGCCGCCGGGGTGCCCCACGCCGACCGCAGCGCGCGGGCCTTGCGTATCCACAGCGAGAGATCCAGCTCGTCGGTGTAACCGAGGGCGCCGTGCAGTTGGAGGGCGGTGCGGGCCGCGGCGTACGCGGCCTCGCAGGCGGCCACCTTCGCCGCCGGCACGTCCGCCGCCGCGTTCACCGGCACGTCCGCCGGTTCGCCCGCCTGATCGCCTGCGGCCAGGCCCAGCGCCGCCGCGTGCACCAGCGGCTGCGCGAACTCCAGGCCGATGAGGGTGTCGGCCAGCCGGTGTTTGACCGCCTGGAAGGAGCCGATGGGCACCCCGAACTGGGTCCGCTGCCGGACGTGGTCCACGGTGTGCGCCAGCAGCGCGCGGCCCAGCCCCAGCGCCTGCGCCGCCGTGGCCAGCGCCGCGACATCGGTGGCGTGCGCGGCGGCCGCGCTCACCCGTGGCTCCCGTGCCAGTACCGTCCCGCCGAGCGGCCGGGCCAGGCGGCGCGCCGGGTCGGCGGAGGGCTGCACGGGGCCGGCCGATTCCGCCAGCCGTACGGTGTCCCCGTCGACGACGAGGACTGCGTCGGCGACCGCTGCGTCCAGCGCGTACGGGCTCCCGCCGGTGTCCACGCAGAAGGACGCGACCGTCTTGCCCGAGGCGATGCCGGGCAGCCATTCCGTGGCCGCTGCCTCATCGCCCAGCCGGTCCAGGAAGGCCGCGGCCGCCACCGTCTCCACCACCGGGCCCGGCATCGCGTGGCGCCCCAACTCCGTGAAAGCAACGATGAGTTCGACCGGCAGCGGGCCCACGCCCTCGTACGCCTCCGGTACGGCGAGGGTGAAGACGCCCAGTTCGGCGAGGCGGGTCCACAGTCGGCGGCCGGGACCGGTGTCCCCGGCCGCCCAGGCCCGGCTCACCGCGGGCGCGTCGGCCGCCGTGAGCAGGGCGTCCAGGGAGCGGGCGAACTCCCGCTGTGTGTCGTCGAGGAGGAACCGCATCACCGGCGTCCTTTCGGCAGACCGAGCAGCCGCTCGGCGATGATGTCGCGCTGGATCTCATTGGTGCCGGCGTAGACGGGCCCGGCCAGCGAGAAGGTGTACCCCTCGGCCCAGGAGCCGTGCGCGGGCGCGTCCTGTGCCGTGTCCGCCAGTTCCCCGTAGGGGCCGAGCAGGTCGAGCGCCGTCTCGTGCAGCGCGATGTCGTACTCGGACCAGAAGACCTTGTTCAGGCTCGACTCGGCGCCCATCGGCTTCCCTGCCACGTTTCCGTACGCGAAGAGCTGGTACGCGCGGGCGCCGATGACCGCGTCGGCCACCCGGTCGCGCAGCGCGGTGTCGGCCGGGTCGGCCCGCTCCCGCCACAGCGCGACCAGCCGGTCGGCGGCGGCGAGGAAGCGGCCGGGGCTGCGCAGCGTCAGCCCGCGCTCGTTGCCCGCCGTGCTCATCGCCACCCGCCAGCCCTGCCCCGGCTCTCCGATCACGTCCGCGTCCGGCACGAACACCTCGTCGAGGAAGATCTCGGCGAAGGCGGGCTTGCCGTCGAGCCGCCCGATGGGCCGTACGGTCACCCCGTCCGCGTCCAGCGGGAACATCACGTACGTCAGTCCCCGGTGCGGCTTGCCCTCGGCGGCGCCGGACGGGTCGCTGCGGAAGAGCCCGAAGGCCCGGTCGGCGAAGGCGGCCCGGGAGGACCAGGTCTTCTGGCCGCTGAGCAGCCATCCTCCCCCACTCTCGGCTCCGCTCGAGCGGGAGGTACCCCCACCCGTCCGCACCGCCGTCGAGCGCAGCGACGCCAGGTCGGAGCCCGCTTCCGGCTCGGACCACGCCTGGGCCCAGATGGTCCGGCCGCTCGCCATGTCCGGCAGCACGCGCGCCAGTTGCTCGGGTGTGCCGTGCTCGAACAGGGTCGGGGCGAGCAGGTTGATGCCGTTCTGGCTGACCCGGCCGGGCGCCCCGGCCGCGTAGTACTCCTCCTCGAAGAGCAGCCAGCGGAGCAGGGACGCGCCGCGGCCGCCGTACTCCTCGGGCCAGGAGACCACCGACCAGCGCCCGGCGGCCAGTTGGTGCTCCCATTCCCGGTGGGCCGCGAACCCGTCCGCCGTCTCCAGGGAGGGCAGCGGCTCGCGGGGCACATGCGCGGCGAGCCAGGCGCGGGCCTCGGCCCGGAACGCATCGTCGGCGGGGGAGAGGTCCAGGTCCATCAGGAGGACGCCTCCTTCATGCCCCGGACGTCCATGCCGCCGAGCGAGTCCTGTGCGGTCTCGGCGTTGTGCGCGTGGGCGAGGTGGTGCAGGCCGAAGACGGAGTCCAGGCCGGTGTGCAGGCCCTGCAGGTCCTCGGCCTGGTTCACGGCGCGCTTGGTGAGGGCGAGCCCCAGCCGCGGCATCTCGGCGACGCGGTACGCCAACTCCATTGTTTTATCAGCCAGTTCCGTGTGTGGTACGACGCGGTTGATCATGCCGATCTCGTGCGCGCGCCGCGCCGTCATCCGGTCACCGGTGTAGAGGAACTCCTTGGCGATCCGGGGCGGCATGACCCAGGGGTGGGCGAAGTACTCGACGCCGGGGATGCCCATGCGGACGACGGGGTCGGCGAAGAAGGCGTCCTCGGAGGCCACGATCAGGTCGCAGATCCAGGCGAGCATCAGGCCGCCCGCCACGCAGGCGCCCTGCACGCTCGCGATCACCGGCTTGGGCAGCTCGCGCCACCGGCGGCACATCCCGAGGTACACCTCGGACTCGCGGGCGAAGCGGCTCTCCGCGCCCGCCTTGTCGCTGTGGTCCCACCACAGGCCGGCCTTGCGGTCGAACGGCAGATGGGCGTCGCGCTCCGGGGTGCCGATGTCGTGCCCGGCGGAGAAGTGCTTGCCCGCTCCGGCGAGTACGACGACTTTCACGGCGTCGTCCTCGGCGGCGCGGTAGAACGCCCGGTCCAGTGCGTAGGTCATCGCCGAGTTCTGGGCGTTGCGGTAGTCGGGCCGGTTCATGGTGACGGTCGCGACCGGTCCCTGCCGCGCGTAGCGCACGGGCTCGTCGTCGTGGGCGGCGGACATGTGCCCCTCCTCCTCCGGGAAACCAGCTTCCCTAACAAGTGTTTGGTAGGTTAACGTACGGCCATGAGCAGCGTCGAGGAGTTCCGCACCGAGGCCCGCGCCTGGCTGCGGGCCCACCTCACCGGAGAGTTCGCGGGGCTGCGGGGCCGCGGCGGGCCCGGCAGGGAGCACGAGGTGTTCGCCGAACGGCTCGCCTGGGAACGGCACATGGCGGAAGCCGGCTGGACGTGCGTCGGCTGGCCGGAGGAGTACGGCGGCCGGGGCGCGACCCTCGCCCAGCAGGTCGCCTTCCACGAGGAGTACGCCCTCGCCGAAGCGCCGGCCCGCGTCGGCCACATCGGCGAGCAGCTGCTCGGCCCCACCCTCATCGCCTTCGGCACGCCCGCGCAGCGGGAGCGTTTCCTGCCGAAGATCGTCTCGGTCGAGGAGCTGTGGTGCCAGGGGTACAGCGAGCCGGACGCCGGCTCCGACCTGGCCAACGTACGGACCAGGGCCGAGCGGGACGGCGGGGACTGGGTGATCACCGGGCAGAAGATCTGGACCTCGCTCGCGCACGAGTCCGACTGGTGCTTCGTCGTCGCCCGCACCGAGCCCGGCTCCACCCGGCACAGCGGACTCTCCTACCTGCTGGTGCCGTTGGACCAGCCCGGCGTCGAGGTCCGGCCGATCACCCAGCTCACCGGTACCTCGGAGTTCAACGAGGTGTTCTTCGACGGGGCGCGCACGGACGCCGCGAACATCGTCGGCGCTCCGGGGGACGGCTGGCGCGTCGCCATGGCCACCCTCGGGTTCGAGCGCGGCGTCTCCACCCTCGGCCAGCAGGTCGGCTTCCGCCGCGAGCTGACAGCCGTCATCGAACTGGCCAAGGCCAACGGCGCCGCCGCCGACCCACTGATCCGCGACCGGATCGCCCGCGCCTGGACCGGACTTGAGACCATCCGCTGCAACGCCCTGCGGATGCTCGACGGCGTCGCGGCCGGCGCGCCCGGCCCCGAGGCGTCCATCGGGAAGATCTTCTGGGCCACCTGGCACCGAGAGCTGGGCGAACTCGCCATGGACGTGTGCGGCGCCGACGGCATGCTGGCCGCCGGCGAGCCGTACGACCTCACCGACTGGCAGCGGCTCTTCCTCTTCTCCCGCTCCGACACCCTCTACGCCGGCTCCAACGAGATCCAGCGCAACGTCATCGCCGAGCGCGTGCTCGGCCTGCCCAAGGAGGCCCGCGCGTGACCCCGCCGCCGTACGTACCCGGGCACTCCCTGCTCGCCGGCCGCACCGCCGTCGTCACCGCCGCGGC
>NZ_JBEPFC010000112.1:0-25522 GCF_040301705.1 Streptomyces sp. NPDC000151
GGCGGCGTCACCGCCGGGCGTGGCGGCGGCTCACCCAGGGCGCCGCCGCGATCAGCACGCCGCCGCCGGCCATGCCGATGCCGAGCCGCTCGTCCTGCCGGGCGAGCTCGGTGTCGGCGCCGGCCGACGCCTCGGTCTCGTCGGTGATCTCCTGTACGAGCAGGGGGCGTTGGCGGTCGTACACGGCGGGGTCGGACGCGGTCCCCGCCTGTCCGTAGATGACGAGGCCCCACAGGGCGAGGACGGCGCCGATGAGGCTGACGATCAGGCGCGTACCGGTCATGCGCGGCTCCCGGGTCGTGGTGCGTGCCTGAGAGACCGCCGAGCGGCGGGAAAGGTTGCGTACCGGCCGGTACGCGCCGGTGTCCGGACGTCGGCCACCGCCCGTCGAAGCCCACCCGCCAGTTGTAGGGTCGGTGCACTGGCCGCCTGCGTAACAGCAGGTGGCAGCGGAGTGGACGCCGACGGAGAGGGAGGGTGCCGTGATCGGCATCGCGGACATCGAGGCAGTGGCCGACCGGATCGCCGAGTACGGCGTGCGGACTCCGACGGTGTCCAGTCCCGGCCTGACCGCGCTGCTCGGCGCGCCCGTCACCGCCAAGCTGGAACTGCTGCAGCGGACCGGCTCCTTCAAGGCGCGCGGGGCGACGGCCAAGCTGCTGTCGCTGAGCGAGGCGGACCGCGCGGCCGGCGTGGTGGCGGTGAGCGGCGGCAACCACGGCATCGGGCTGGCCGTGATGGCCGGGGTGCTGGGGCTGAAGGCGACCGTGGTGATGCCGCGCTCCGCGCCCGCGCGTGCCGTCGACATCGCCACGGCGGCCGGCGCTTCGGTACAGCTCACCGACGACATGGAGGGCGCCTTCAAGCTGGTCACGGAGCTGGAGGCGGACGGCCTGACGCTGGTGCACCCCTTCGACGACCCGGTGGTGGTGGCCGCCCAGGGCACCGTGGGCCTGGAGCTGGCGGAGGACGCGGGCGAGCTGACGGACGTGCTGGTCAGTATCGGGGGCGGCGGGCTGATCGCGGGCGTCGCGGCGGCGCTGCGCGCGCGCCGCCCCGGGGTGCGGGTCTGGGGTGTGGAGACCGAGGGGGCGCAGGCGATGTCCGAGGCGCTCGCCGCGGGCGGCCCGGTGCCCGTCGAGCTGTCCTCGATCGTGTCCACGCTGAGCGCCCCGGCCGCCTCGCAGCTCACGTACGACCATGTCGCGGAGCTGGTGCACGAGGTGCTGGTGGTGCCGGACCGGGAGGCGGTGCAGGGCGTCCTGGACCTCGCGGAGCACGCGAAGGTCTGGGCCGAGCCGGCCGCCGGCTGTCTGCTGCCGGCGGCCCGTCAGGTGGTCGAGCGGGTCGGGGACGAGGCCCGCATCGGGCTGGTGCTGTGCGGCGGGAACGCCGCGACCGGCGACGTCATGCGCTGGGCCGAGAAATTCGGCCTGCCGCACTGACGCCCCGGGCGCGGCGTCACCTCACGGCTGCGGCCCTCACGGCTGCAGCAGTGTCTTGACCATGCCGTCCCGCTTGGCCTGGAAGGTGGCGTACGCCTCGGGGCCCTCCTCCAGGGGGAGCCGGTGGGTGGCGAAGTCCTCGACGCCGAGGACGTCCGCGTCGTCGAGGAGCGGGAGGATGTCGTCCACCCAGCGGCGGACGTTCGCCTGTCCCATCCGGATCTGGAGCTGCTTGTCGAACATGGTCAGCATCGGCAGCGGGTCGACGTTGCCGCCGTAGACGCCGGAGATGGAGAGGGTGCCGCCCCGGCGGACCGCGTCGATCGCGGTGTTCAGGGCCGCCATCGGGTCCACCCCGGCGCGTTCGGTGATCTTCTCGGCCACCGGGCTCGGCAGCAGCCCGACGGCCTGCTGGGCGAGCTTCGCGCCTGGCGTGCCGTGCGCCTCCATGCCGACCGCCTCGATGACGGCGTCGGTGCCCCGGCCGTCGGTGAGCCGGCGGATCTCGTCGGCGGTGTGCTTGCCGAACTCGTTGAGGTCCAGGGTGTGCACGCCGCGGTCCCGCGCCCGCGCGAGGCGGTCCGGTACCAGGTCCACGCCGATGACCTTCGAGGCGCCGCGGTGCAGCGCGATCCGGCAGGCCATGTCGCCGATCGGGCCGAGGCCGAGGACCGTGACGGTGCCGCCAGGCGGGACGTCCGCGTACTCCACCGCCTGCCACGCGGTGGGCAGCACGTCGGAGAGGTAGACGAAACGGTCGTCCGGTGGCCCGTGCGGGACCTTGATCGGCAGCTGATCGGCGAACGGCACCCGGAGGAACTCCGCCTGGCCGCCCGGCACTTGGCCGTACAGCTTGGTGTAGCCGAAGAGGGAGCCGCCCTTGCCGCGCTCCCGGACCTGGGTGGTCTCGCACTGCGAGTGCAGGCCCTGGGAGCACATCCAGCAGGTGCCGCAGGAGACGTTGAAGGGCACGACGACCCGGTCCCCCGGCTTGAGCCTGGTCACCTCGGAGCCGATCTCCTCGACGACGCCCATCGGCTCGTGGCCGAGGATGTCACCGGGCTCCAGGAAGGGGCCGAGTACTTCGTACAGATGCAGGTCCGAACCGCAGATGCCGGTGGAGGTGATCTTCACCAGCACGTCGGTCGGATCCTGGATCTTCGGGTCGGGGACGGTGTCGATCCGTACGTCCCGCTTCCCGTGCCAGGTGAGGGCGCGCATCGCTGCCTCCTGCTCGGAACGAGCTGTGTCAGGAGTGGGGGGCGCTCAGGACCGGTGGTCCTGGGCGGTGAATTCCTTGACCAGCGCGCCGTTGAAGGCGCTCAGGTCGTCCGGCTTGCGGCTGGTGATCAGCGTGTTGGGGCCGCCGGTGCAGACCTTGACCTGCTCGTCGACCCAGGTGCCGCCGGCGTTGCGGATGTCGGTCCGCAGGCTGGGCCAGGAGGTCAGGGTGCGGCCGCGCACCACGTCGGCCTCGACCAGCGTCCAGGGGGCGTGGCAGATGGCGGCGACGGGCTTGCCCGCGTCGAAGAAGCCCTTGGCGAAGGCGACGGCCTTCTCGTCCATGCGCAGGAAGTCGGGGTTGGCGACGCCGCCGGGCAGCACGAGGCCGCCGTAGTCCTCGACCCGCGCCTCGCCGACGGTGGAGTCGACGTCGAAGGTGTCGGCCTTGTCGAGGTGGTTGAACCCCTGGATCTGCCCGGCCTTGGTGGAGACCAGCCGCGGGGTGTGCCCGGCGTCCTTCACGGCCTGCCACGGCTCCGTCAGCTCGACCTGCTCGACGCCTTCGGGGGCCACCAGGAATGCGACCTGCATTGCGCTCACGTCCTCACGAAAATGCTCGGAATGATCGGAATAACGGGGTGGTATGGGTGCCTTGTCCAGGGTTCCACGGTGGTGCCGGACCATGCGTGTCGAGCTGGGCCGAACGCGCCGCGCCACCGCTTCCGGTTCACCCCACGTACCGCCGTGCCCCGGACCCCCGCCGCGCCTCCTCCAGTGCCGCGATCCGCGCCTCCGTACCGGCGGAGACGGCGGCCCGCTGCCGCAGTACCCAGGGCAGCCCGGCCAGTGCGTGCCCGAAGGCGCGCAGCGAGGCACGGTCGTGCGGGACGGTGCGTGCCAGGTGCGCCGTGCGCCGCACCGCGGGCAGCAGCGGCCTGCGCAGCCAGGTGAACCACAGTGTGTTCCGCAGCCCCAGTACCCGCCGCTCGGTACTGTCCCGGGCGGTGGACGCCGCGTGATGGATCGTCAGCCGTGCGTCGTACGCGAGCCACCAGCCGCGCTCGATGAGGTCCGTGGCCAGCAGCTCCTCCTCGCCCCCCAGCCACAGCCCCGGGTGGAATCCGCCGCCCTCGCGGAATGCTTCGGTGCGCAGCACGGTCGCGGCCGCGAGGAACGAGCCGAGCGCGGGGCCCGGCAGCCAGTCGGGGCCGGACAGCGGGGAGTCGCGCAGCTCGGCGACCACCGGGTCCTCGGTCCCGGCCGGTTCCACGACGATGCGGGCGGTGACGGCGGCGAGCCGGGGCCGGGCGTCGAGGACGTCCGCCGCGTGCCGCAGGGCGCCGGGGTCCCACCAGGTGTCGTCGTCGCAGAACGCCACGTAGGGCGTGCCGGCGAAGTGGACGGCGAGGTTGCGGCCGACGGCACCGAGGTTGCGGCCCGGACGCAGCAGCCGCACTTCGGGGAACTCCCGCGCCACCGCCTCCGCCGTGCCGTCGGTGGAGCCGTTGTCCGTGACGATGACCGGCGGCCGTTCCGGCAGCGCGCGCAACGAGCGGAGCGTGCGCAGGAGTTCGGCGCGGCGGTTGTGGGTGATGACCACGACGGTCGTGCGGCCGTCCGGCCCGGCCACCTGGTCGGCGGTGTCCGCGGTGTCGAGCGCGGTGTCGTTCCCCTCGTGGTGTGTCATGGCTGGTGTGTCCCTGGTCGTACGGAGGACGGTGTGCGGGCCGGGCGCTCCAGGAGGCCGATGGCGTGTTCCACGTCGGCGGGCAGCGGCCGGCGCCGGGTGAGTGCGGGCGGGATGCGGGCGAGCAGGCCCAACAGAGCGGCCGCGGCGCCCGGTTCGCCGCGGGCTGCCGCGCCGGCCAGCGTGGCGGTGCGGCGCAGGGCGACGCGCAGCGGGCGGCGCAGCCAGCCGGTGAGCGCTTCGTTGCGTTGCAGCAGCGGGGACCTGCCGGGCTTGGCGGCGGCGTCCGGGTGGTGGTGGGCGGTGAGCTCGGGGGTGTACGTCACGCCCCAGCCCGCCGCCGCCAGGTCGTAGGCGAGCAGCGTCTCCTCGGCACCGAAGAAGAGCAGCGGGTGGTAGCCGCCGACGTCGAGGTAGGCGCTGCGGCGGACGACGACGGCGCAGGCCAGGAAGCCGAGGACGGGCGTGCCCGGGAACCGGTCGGACGCCGGCAGCGGCGAGTCGGCGAGCACGGCGTTCAGCGGGTCCTCGGCGTTGTCGGGCCCGACGAGGGTGCGCGCCGCCACCAGTCCGAGGTCCGGATGGTCGTCCAGGAGCCGGGCCGCGGTGGTCAGGGCGCCGGGGGCCCACCAGGAGTCGTCGTCGCTGAACGCGACATAGGGGGTACGGGCGTGCCGCACCGCGAGGGTCCGGCCGAGCGCGCCGGTGTTGCGGCCGGGGCACAGCACTTCGGCGCCGGCCGGGTGGGCGCGTACGGCGTCGGCGGTGCCGTCGTCGGAGCCGTTGTCCACGACGATCACCGGGGGCCGCTCGGGGAGTTCGGCGAGCCGGTCGAGAGTATGCAGGACCCCGTTGCGGCGGTTGCGGGTGATGATCGCGACGGTGGTACGGGCCGGGCGCTGCGCGCTGTCCCCGGCGAGCCCGGAGACGGCGTGCTGGTCGGCGGTCATGGGCGGGCCTCCCCGGTGGTCCGGGGCCGGGCCGCGCCGGGTGCGCTGTGGTACGGGACCGCGCCGGGGGCCCGGAGCCTGCGCCGCAGCCGGGCGCGGCCGGACGGCGTGCCGCCGGCCTCGGTGGCGCGGGGCATGGGCGTGACCTCGCGGTCGTGCCAGAGCACGGCTTCCAGTACCTCGTCCACGCCGATCCGCAGCAGCAGCGGGTCGGGCTCGGTGCCGTGCGGGTCGCCGGGCGGGCCCGGGTGCCACAGGGCGGTGTGCCGGTCGCTGGGCGGCGGGCCCCACAGGCGCGGCGGTACCGGCCCGAAGAGGGTCACCGAGGGTGTGCCGTGCGCGACGGCCAGGTGCGCGGTGCCGGTGTCGCCGCTGACGAGCACGGCGGCGTGCGCGACCAGCGCGGACAGCTCGGCGAACGGCAGCCCGCCGGTGAGGACTTCGCCGGGCCCGAGCCCGGCGGCCTCCGCGACGGTGAGGGTCAGGTCCTCCTCCCCCGGGCCGCCGAGCACCACCACCCGCCGCCCGGCGGCGCGCAGCCGGGCGGCGACCGCGCCGAAGCGGCGGGCCGGCCAGCGGCGGGAACCGGCGTCGGCCCCGGGGTGGATGACCACGGCGCCCGGTGCGGCGGAGGGCTCCTCGGGGGCCGGGATGCGGTAGTCCTCGGGGTCGGCGGGGATGCCGTACGCGCCGAGGACGCTGCACCAGCGGGTGCGTTCGTGCTCGCCGCGCTCCCAGACGCCCAGCGCGGCGGCGGGCGAGTCCCGGGCCGCGTACGCGATGAGCCGTCCGGGGTGCAGCTCCGCGAGCACGTCGGCGCTGGCCGGGCCGTTGCCGTGCAGGTCGACGGCGACATCGGGGGGCGCGCCCGGCCAGTGCCGCAGCGAGGGCACGCCGCGGGACGGTGCCTGCGCGGCGAGCACGGCGTCCACGGCGCCGGTGGCCAGCGCCGCGTCGGTCAGGCCCGGCGGTGCGGCGAGCACGATCGCGTGGCCGGGGAAGTGCCGGCGTACGGCGCGCAGCGCGGGCACCCCGGCCAGCAGGTCGCCCAGGCCCAGCGCGCGCAGCACCAGCAGGCGGGGGCGGGGCGAGGCGGGCCCGGTCGGTACGGCGGCGGAGGTCATCACACCACCCTGTCGGCCGCGGCGCCGGGCAGCGGGTCGCCGTGCGGCTCGGCGAGCCGTCCTGCGGCGCGCTCGGCGAGCTTGGTGCTGGACCGCCCGTCCAGGTACGGCAGCAGCATGACCTGGCCGCCCCAGCCCTCCAGTACCTCCGTCTCCGGCATCCGGGTCAGGGCGTAGTCGCCGCCCTTGACCCAGATGTGCGGGCGCAGTTCCTGGAGTACCTGCTCGGGGGTGTCCTGTTCGAAGACGGTGACGGCGTCGACGCAGCCGAGCGCCTGGAGGACGCGTACCCGGTCGGCGGCGGGCACGATGGGCCGTTCGTCGCCCTTGCGGCGGCGTACGGAGGCGTCGGAGTTCAGGCACACGATGAGGCAGTCGCCGGCCCGGCGGGCGGCCTGCAGCAGCGCGACGTGCCCGGCGTGCAGCAGGTCGAAGCAGCCGCCGGCCGCGACGACGGTGCCGCCCGCCGCGCGTACCCGGGCCGCGAGTTCGGCGGCGCTCTCGCCGCCGCCCTGCGGTGCGGCGGCGGAGGTGAAGTGGGTGGTGAAGCCGTGTGCGCCGCCGTCCTCGACGAACTGCGTGGCCGCGTGGACGGCGCCCTGCACGGCGTCCTCGGGCAGCGCCTCGTCGGCCAGCAGCCCGGCGGCGCAGGCGGCGAAGCAGTCCCCGGCGCCGCAGGCGTCGCCCTGCGCGCTCCACGGTGCGGGCACCAGCATGGGCGCCTCGCCGTGCGTCAGCAGCGCGCCGCGCTCCCCCATCGTCACCGCCACCGAGGCGGCCTTCCAGGACCGCAGCAGCGTACGGGCGTCGGATGCGGCCTGGGCGAGCTGTACGCGCGCGCCGTCGGCGGCCGGCTCGTCGCCCGCGCCGCCCCGGCGAGTACGGGTCACGGCCGGCCGGGCCTCCTCGGCGAGCACCGTGGCGAAGGCGCGCGCCTCGGCCGCAGCCGGGGTGGCCAGCTTCACGCCCGGGACGGGCGGCTGCCCGTTGGGGTGCGGATCCCAGACCAGGGGTACGTGCCGGGCGGCGCGGGCGAGCGCTCCGCGTACCGCGTCGGCGGTGCCCCGGCCGTAGTCCGCGACGAGCACGGCGCCCGCGGCGGCGATGGCCCGCTCGGCCTCCTCCGTCGCGCCGCCCGCCCGGCCGTCGCCCTCGTCCAGGCGCAGCAGCGGGCGGTCCCGTGCCATCAGCCGCGTCTTGCTGGACAGCGCGCCCGACAGCGGGAGTTCGACCAGCTGGACCCGGTCGGAGAGCAGCCGGCGCAGGGTACGGCTGGTCTCGTCGTCGCCGAGCGCGGTGACGAAGGTGACCTCGCGGCCGTCCTCGGCGGCCAGGCAGGCGGCGAGCGCCGCGCCGCCCGGCCGGACGGTGCGGCGCAGGCCCTTCAGTACAGGCACCGGCGCGTCGGGCGCGAGGCGTTCGGCGCGCCCGGACAGATCGTGGTCGAGCAGGCTGTCGCCGACGACGAGCAGCGGCGCGGTACGGCTCATGCTTCCTCCACCCGTACGGTGTCCAGGACCGGTTCCTGGCGTACGGCGCCGTCCTGCCGGGCGACGGTCCGGTCGAACGCCTCGCAGATCATGTGGACGGCGACCAGGTGGAGTTCCTGGACGGTGGCGGGCACCGGCGCGTCCACGCACAGCGCCTCGTCCCCGGCCGCCTCCAGCGGGTTGGGGGCCGGCCCGGTCAGCGACCAGACGGTCATGCCGATGCGGCGGGCCTCGGTGGCGGCGGTCAGCAGGTTGGCGCTGGCGCCGCTGGTGGACATCAGCAGCAGGATGTCGCCGGGGCGGCCGTGGGCGCGGGTCTGCCGCGCGAACACCTCCTGCACGCCGTAGTCGTTGGCGATGGCGGTGGTGGAGGAGGTGTCGGCGTGCAGCGCGAGCGCCGAGTAGGCCGGGCGGTCCTCGCGGTACCGGCCGACGAGTTCGGCGGTGAGGTGCTGCGCCTGGGCCGCGCTGCCGCCGTTGCCGGCGACCAGCAGACGGGCGCCCCGGCCCAGCCGGTCGGCCAGGCGGCAGCCCCAGGATTCGATGCGGGAGGCGGAAGCGCGGAAGCGGGCCAGCGCGTCCTGCAGTTCGTCGCAGTGCCGGCCGTCGTCGAGTGCGGTCATCGGGCCACCCCCGAGAGTGCGGGTACGGAGAGCAGGCCGTCGTAGACGGCGGCGACGCCTTGGGCGACGCGGTCCCAGGTGTAGCGGTCCAGGGCGCGTTCGCGGCCCGCGGCGCCGAGGCGGGCGAGCAGTTCGGGGTCGTCCAGCAGGTTCCGGATGATCCGGTCCAGGCCGTGTTCCTCGACCGGCGGGACGAGGACGCCGGTGACCCCGTCGACGACCGTGTCGAGGTGTCCGCCGACGGCGGTGGCGACCACCGGGGTGCGGCAGGCCATCGCCTCGATGGGGACGATGCCGAACGGCTCGTAGCGCGGCAGCGAGAGCACCAGGTCGGCGCTGGACATCAGTGCCGGCATCTCGTCGTGCGAGACCCGGCCCAGCAGCCGTACCCGCTCGCTCACGCCGTGCTCCTCGGCCACCTTGCGCAGCCGGTTCGCCTCCGGGTCGTCGAAGAGCAGCGGCTCCTCGGGCCCGCCGGCGATGAGCAGTTCGGCGTCCGGGATGCCGGCCAGGGCGCGGATGGCCCGGTCGAAGCCCTTGCGGGGGACGAGCCGGCCGACGGCGAGCAGCCGTTTGGGCGCGTCGGGGCGCCGGGCGTCGGGTACGGGCGCGAAGTGGGTGGTGTCCACGCCGCACGGCACGACGCGTACGTGGTCGCGCGGGATGCCCATCGCGAGCAGCTCGCCGACCTCGTCGGAGCAGGTCGCGAGGACGCGGCGGCACGTTCTGCCGATGCGGGCCTCGGTCTCGATGCGCTCGGGCGGGCTGGTGTCGTCCGAGCCCTGGTAGCGCCGCTTGACGGTGCCGAGCGCGTGGTAGGTCTGGACGACGGGGATGCCCAGTTCGCGGGCGCCGGCCAGGGCCGCCGTGCCCGACATCCAGAAGTGCGCGTGCACGAGGCCGGGCGGCGCCGCGGCCCACGTACGCGCCAGGTAGCGGCCGAACTCCGGCATGTGCGCGGGCAGTTCGTCCTTCGGCACGGGGGCCGGGGGGCCTGCCGGCACGTGCACGACCTTGAAGCCGTCGCGGGTGGTGACCGTGTGCGCCAGTGCGGGATCGTCACGCCGGGTGTAGACCGTGACGTCGTGCCCGCGGCGGACGAGGTGCCGGGCGAGCTGTGCCACGTACACGTTCTGACCGCCCGCGTCCGGGCCGCCGAGTGCGGCCAGCGGGCTGGCGTGCTCGGAGACCATGGCGACGTGGGGCGCGGATGCTGCGTGCTTCATCGCGTGACCTCTTTCATGAGTTGATCCCAGTCGTCCAGGAAGCGCCCCACCCCGAAGCGGGCCTGTACGGCGGCCCTCGCTTCCCGGCCCGTCCGTTCGGCGAGGTCCCGGTCGGCGACGAAGCCGCGGACCGCGTCGGTCAGCGTCTCCAGCCGGTTCGAGACCACGCCGGCCCCCTCGGGGACGGCCTCGCGTACCTCGGTGGTGTCCAGTGCCACGACGGGCATCCCGAGAAACATGGCTTCCAGCAGCGAGAGCCCGAGCGAGGTCCACCGGATCGGGTGGACGTACACCCGGCAGCGGGCCAGCGCCGTGTGCAGCTCCTCCTGCGGCAGGTCACGGGTGCGGCACCGGTCCGGCGGCAGGCCCAGATGGCCGGCCAGCCCCTCGGTGCGCATGCCGAAGACGTCCAGCGGCGCCGCGGCGGCGAACCGCGGCAGCAGGTCGGTACCGGTGGTACGGCCGCGCCGCACCGGTTCGTTGACGACGACGGCGGCGCGCTGCTCCTCGCCGGTCCAGCGCGGGCCCGGGTCGATGATGCCGTGTTCCACGACGGTGGTCGGGGCGCGGCCGTTGTCCCACATCAGCCGGTTGAAGTGGGTGACGTGGACGAGCGGGATGTCATCGCGGTCGGCGAGCGGGTGGCGGGTGTCCACGGGCGTCTCGTGCGGGCTGTTGTGCTCGACGTAGACCGCGGGCACGTCGCGTCCCGGGCGCCGCCCGGTCCATTCGTACGCCAGCTCCGCCTCGTGCGGGCGTTGCAGGACCATCAGGTCGATGTCGGCCTCGCGCAGCTGCTCCGGGGAGAGTTCCTGGACGGAGGCCGGCCAGTCCCAGGTACGGGCGCGGCCCAGGCCGTCCGGGCCGCGGTCCGGCGTCACCGGGACCAGGTAGGTGTGCGCCCCCTGGACGAATGCGGTGATCCAGGAGCCGTGCACATGCCAGATGAGGATGTTCATGTGCTCTCCTTGAGCAGTTTCTGCACGGCGAGCACCACGTCGGTCGCGGTGACGTCGTCCAGGCAGGGGTGTCCTGGCTGCGGGCAGTGCCGCGCACGGGTCCCGGCGCACGGCGCCTGCTGGTCGCCGAGGAGGATCGTCGACACTCCGTACGGCGCCCACCGCTCGGCGGGTACCACGGGAGCGAACAGCGACACGACGGGCGTGCCGACGGCCGCCGCCAGGTGCGCGGGCCCGGTGTTCCCGCTGACCACGACGTCGGCGGAGCGCAGCACTCCGGCCAGCCCGCGGGGGTCGGTGCGGCCGCCGAGGTCGCGCGCCACGGTGCCGCTGACCTCACGGGTCAGCTCGGTCTCATCAGGCCCGCCGGTGACGATGACGCGGTGGCCCGCGTCGGCCAGCGCGGCGACCGCCTCGGCGCAGCGGTACGGGCTCCAGGCGCGGGCCGGCGCGCTGGCGCCGGGGTGCACCACGACGTAGGGGCCGTTGCCGGTGAGGCCCACGGTGTCCGGCGGCGGCAGCACGCGCAGCCGGCCGTCGTCGGTGGGCTCGGGGACGAAGCCGAGCGCGGCGGCGGTGTCGAGCGCGGCCTCGGCCTCGTGCCGGCCCGGCAGCCGCCGGTGGCGTACGTCCAGCAGCCGGCCGGGGTGGTCGCGGCTGTCGGCGCCGATACGGCCGACGTGCGCCATCCGCAGCAACAGGGCGGCGGGCAGCGGACTTTGATGGTGGGAGGTGAGGATGAGGGCCGTGTCGTACGCGCCGTCACGCACCCGGCGGATCAGGCCGTGCACGTCCGCGTCCTCGACGCTCGGCGGGCTGAAGCCCTCCCAGGGCGCCTCCCACACCAGTACCTCGTCGACCCCGGGCAGCATCCGCGCCGCGTCCTCGCCGCGCGGCCCGCACACCATCGTGACGTGCGAGGAGTGTGCGGCGACGGCCCGGACGGCCGGGCCGGCCAGCAGCACGTCGCCGAAGCTGTCGAGGCGTACCACGAGTGACCTCATCGGTCCCACCCCCAGGTCTCGGCGGCGGGGACGGGCGCGGTCTCCGGGCCGTGGCCGAGCAGCTGCCGTACGGCGCTGAGCACGTCGGGCGCGGTGTGCGGCGCGGCGGTCACCTCTTCGGCGCGGGTGACGGCGTTCGGTACGAGGACGGCGCGGGCACCGGCCGCCTGCGCGGCCAGCACGTCGGCGCCGATGTCCCCGATCACCACACACTTCTCGGCCGGTACGGCGAGCCGGCGGGCCGCCTCGATGACCAGGCCGGGCTTGGGCTTACGGCAGTGGCACCCGTCCTCCGGGTGGTGCGGGCAGTACACCCAGGTGCCGAAGCCGCCGAGGGCGTCGTCCACCCGGGCGTTCACCAGGCGGACCTGATTCTCGGTCAGCAGGCCGCGGCCCACGCCCGACTGGTTGCTGACGACGGCGGTCGGGATGGCGGCGGCGCGCAGCAGCCGGAGCGCTTCGGGCACGCCGGGCAGCACGCGGACCAGCCGCGGGTCGCTGTTGTAGGGCACGTCCTCGATGAGCGTGCCGTCCCGGTCGAAGAGGACGGCGGCGGGCCGCTCGTGCCGCCCGCCGGACGTATCCCCCGCCGGAAGCGTGTCGTCGTGGCGCGGATCGCTCATGCGGCACCTCGCCAGGCCGCCGCGCGCCGGTGCGCCAGCTCGCCGCGCAGCCGGTGGGCGACGGCGAGCGGCGGGATCACCGCGCTGGTGCAGAGCATGGTGGTGACCTCGTGCCGGGTGCGCGGGCCCGGGGCGATGCGGGCCCAGGCGAACTCGGCGGTGCCGAGCGCCCACAGGGACCCGGCGAGCGCGGCGGCACGCGGGCGGCGGGCCAGCGCCAGGGCTGCCGCCGCCGTCGCGGCGGCGGTGATGGCGGCGTGCCGGGCGAGCCGGCCGCGCGGCGCGTCGGCCCGGTGCCACCAGTCGCCGCCGTGCAGCCGCCGCATCAGGGCGTCGTCGGCGTTGCCGCGCTGGACACGTACGGAGACCCAGCGGTCGGCGGGGCGTACCGGGTGGTGGGTGACGCGCTCGCCGCGGCGCAGGACCCAGCCCGCGTCCAGTACGCGCAGCGCCAGGTCGGCGTCCTCGCGGAAGGCGCGCGGGAACCGCTCGTCGAAGCCGCCGACGTCGCGGAGCGCCGCGCTGCGGTAGGCCATGTCGGCGGTCGCCCAGGCGGCGCCTTCCAGCCCAGCGGTGCCGCGCTCCCAGTCGGTGTGGCGCCGGCCTGCGTCGAGCGGCACGTGGATGCGGCCCTGCACGCCGCCGGTGCGGACGTCCGCCGCCGCCAGGTCGGCGGTGAGCCGGCGGCTCCAGTCGGGCGTCACCCGCACGTCGTCGTCGAGGAAGACGACCCAGGGCGTGCCGACGGCGGCCAGGCCGGCGTTGCGGGCTGCGGCCGGGCCGCGCCCGCCGGTGGCCGTCGTACGGACGCGGTCGCGCAGCGGGCCCGCGGCCTCCAGCGGCAGCGGCTCCCCGGGCTCGGGCCGGTCGTCGACCAGTACCACCTGGTCGGGCCACGGCTCGCCGGCCTCGGCGAGGGCCCGCAGGCAGTCCGTCAGACAGGGCCTGCCGAGGGTCGGTATCACAACGGCGTAGGAGACCTCCGCTCCGGCGGCGCGGTGGACGGGGTCCGCGGTGCCGGTCGCGGTACTCGCGGGGGTGTCGGGTGGTGTCATGCGAACGCCCTCCCCCGGCGGACCGCGAACGGCCCGATGGCCAGCAGGTCGACCGGCGCGCTGCCGAAGCACTCCAGCGCCTCGCGCGGGCTGTCGACCATGGGGCGGCCCGCCGTGTTCAGGCTGGTGTTGACCACGACGGGGATGCCGGTGCGCCGGTCGAAGGCCGCCAGCATCCGGGCCACCAGCGGTTCGGTGCGCTCCTCGACGGTCTGCACGCGGGCCGTGCCGTCGACGTGCACCACGGCGGGGATCTTCGCGCGCCACGGCTCGCGGACGTCGTGCACGAAGAGCATGTACGGGCTGGGCAGCGGCCCGCCCTCGAACAGCTCGGCCGCCCGGTCCTCCAGGACCATCGGCGCGACGGGCCGGAACTCCTCGCGGCCCTTCACGGCGTTGAGCCGTTCCAGGTTGTCGGGGTGCCCGGGGTGCGCGAGCAGGGAGCGGTGGCCGAGCGCGCGCGGGCCGTACTCGCTGCGGCCCTGGTACCAGGCGACGATGCCGTTGTTCGCCAGCTCCTCGGCGACCGTCTCGGCGATGTCGTCGGGCTCCTCGTACGGTACGGCGGCCTCCTCCAGGACGGCCCGCAGCTCCTCGTCGGACCAGCCGCGGCCGAGCGCCGCGGTCGGCATCGGGGAGACGGGGGCCGCTTCCTGCTCCTGGGCGACGTGCAGCGCGGCGCCGAGCGCCGTGCCGGCGTCACCGGCGGCGGGCTGGACCCAGATGTCCTCGTACGGGCCGTCCCGGTACAGCCGGGAGTTGGCCACGCAGTTCAGCGCGACGCCGCCGGCCAGGGACAGGGTCCGCCGGCCGGTCTTCTCGTGCAGCCAGCGGCCGAGGTCGAGCGTCATGTCCTCCAGGCACGCCTGGGCGCTGGCGGCGAGGTCGGCGTGGTCACTGGTGATCCGGCGCCCCGCGAGCCGGCGCGGCACCATCCGCTCCCAGGGCACGTGTTCGGCGACGTAGCCGCCGGTGCCATCGGCGTAGACGTACTCGCGCAGCTGGTCGCGGAAGCGGGGCGTGCCGTAGGAGGCGAGCGCCATCACCTTGTACTCGTCGCTGCTGCGCAGGAAACCGAGGTGGTCGGTGAGCTCTTCGTAGAACAGGCCGAGGGAGTGCGGGAGTTCCTGGGCCGCGAGGACCTTCAGCTCGCCGTCGGAGTAGGCGCCCGCGAGGTGCGAGGCGCACTCGCCCCGGCCGTCGAGGACCAGGACGGCGCTGTCGTCGTACGGGGAGGCGAGCCCGGCGGAGGCCGCGTGGGCGACGTGGTGGGCCACGAAGCGGACGCGTTCGGGCTTCAGGCCGGGCAGCGCCTCGGCGAGGAACTCCGGTGCCCGGCGGGCGTACTCCTGGCGGAGGTGGTCCCAGGGGTCGTCCAGGCCCATCGCCTCGGCGGGACGGGAGAGTTCGGGGTCGTAGGAGTAGGCGACGGCGTCGAGGTCCGCGGGGGTCAGGCCGGCCTGTTCCAGGCACCAGCGGGCGGAGAGCTCGGGCAGTTCCCAGGCGGAGAAGGGGACCGGGCGCTTGCCGTGCTTACGACGGCTGAACCGTTCCTCCTCCGCGGCCGCGACGGTCGTGCCGTCGATGACGAGGGCTGCTGCGGGGTCGTGAAAGAGAGCGTTGACACCAAGGACGCGCATGGAGTGATCCGTTCACGGGTGCGGGGCTTCTTCGGGCGGGGCGGCATGGGCGGGAGGGGCCGCTGCCGGCTGCGCGGTGAGCCGTTCGCGGGGGTCGCGGCTCGCGAAGTAGCCGATGGTGCGCTTGATGCCTTCCTCCCACGCGACCTTCGGCTCCCAGCCGAACATCTCGCGGGCCAGCGTGGTGTCGGGCCGCCGCCGTTCGGGGTCGTCCTCGGGCCGTTCGATGTACCGCAGCTCCGACCGGGAGCCGGTCAGCGCGATGATGCGGTGCGCGATCTCGGCGATGGGTGTCTCCTCACCGCCGCCGATGTTGACAGGGCGTACCGCCCGGCTCGCGGCCACCAGCAGGATGCCGTCGACCGTGTCGTCGACGTAGCACAGCGAGCGGGTCTGCTCGCCGCTGCCGGCCACGGTCAGCGGCTCGCCGGCCAGCGCCTGGCAGATGAACGTCGGGACCGCCCGGCCGTCGTGGGCGCGCATCCGCGGGCCGTAGGTGTTGAACATCCGCACGATGCCGGCGTTGGTGCCCTTGGCTCCGACGTGCGCGGTCACCAGCGCCTCGGAGAACCGCTTGGACTCGTCGTACACGCTGCGCGGGCCGACCGGGTTGACGTTCCCCCAGTAGTCCTCGCGCTGCGGGTGCATGAGGGGGTCGCCGTACACCTCGGAGGTGGAGGCGAGGACGAGGCGTGCGCTGTCGCGGTGCGCGATGGCCAGGGCGTTCCGCGTCCCGAGGCTCCCGACGTCGAGCGTCTCCAGAGGCATCCGGAGGTAGTCGGCGGGTGAGGCGGGGCACGCGAAGTGCAGGACCAGGTCGTAGGGGCCGCGGAGTTCGTCCACGCACTGCGGGAGGCAGACGTCCCGGTCCAGGAAGCGGAAGCCGGGGCGGCCGAGCAGGTGCTCGATGTTCTCCATCGACCCCGAGCACAGGTTGTCCACGCAGTCGACCTCGACGTCGCTCTCCAGCAGGCGTTCGCAGAGGTGCGAACCGAGGAAGCCGGCACCTCCGGTCACGACGGCACGCCGCCACGTCGGTTGCAAGGGCAGGGCAGTCACGCGTCGTCCTCCTTTCCGTGCGGCATGGCACTGGGTGGCACGGACCTCGAGTGTCCCATTTCCATGCTTTTACACATCTGCGTCCGTTCTACCGGCGACGGCCGGGGTACGCCTCTTGAGTGCGCGACAACGCAAAGGAGCACGGCATGCGAGAGCCCCTCAACGCCCTGACCGACGACCTGCTCGCCCGTCCCGGAGGACCCGGACGGACGCTGCTGACCGGGTGGTTCAGCTTCGACGACGGCGAGGTCACGGTCGGCGACGCGCTGGCCCAGCGCCGGGTCTCCCAGGCGCTCACGGCGTGCGGCATCGCGCACGACACCGCCTGGAGCCGCGGCTTCGCACCGGAACGCATGCCGCTGGACGCCGCGGACCCCGCCGCGTACGGCCATGTCGTCTTCACCTGCGGACCGGCGCACGGGGAGCAACTGCGGCGACTGCACCGGCAGTTCAGCGCCTGTCGGCGGCTCGCCGTCGGCGTGAGCGTCATCGACCCCGAAGACCCCGCGGTGACCGGCTTCGACCGGGTCTTCGCCCGGGACGAGCCGGCCGCCGCGCCCTCTGTGGACCTGGCCGCCACGGCCCCGCTGCACCCCGTGCCACCCCTGGCCGGGGTGGTGCTGACGTACGGGCAGGGCGAGTACGCGGAGCGGCGGCGGCACGACACGGTCGGCGGACAGCTGATCGAGTGGCTCACCCGGCTGGACTGCACACGGGTGGCCGCCGACACCCGGCTCGCCATCGACGACTGGCGGCACTGCGCGACGCCGGAGCAGTTCATGGGGCTCGCCGCCCGGCTCGACGCCGTGGTCACCAACCGGCTGCACGGCATGGTGCTGGGGCTGCGCGCGGGCACGCCGGTACTGGCCGTCGATCCCGTACTGGGCGGCGCGAAGGTGAGCGCCCAGGCGCGGGCGCTGCGCTGGCCCGCCGTGGTCCCGGCGGACGAGGTGACGCCGAAGGCGCTGGACCGGTGGTGGGAGTGGTGCCTCTCCCCCGCGGGCCGCGCGGCGGCGGGGCGGCGGGCGCGGCTGATGGAGCGGGCCCGCGTGTCCCACCGGCCATGATTACGTTCCGCGATTCCGGTAACCCGAGGGACAGGAACAGTCCCCCTGATATGAGGAGGAATCGTGCTCAGCGCCATCGCCGACGTGCTGCGGGCCATCGGCAGCACCATTGCCGCCGTGGTCACCCTGCCTTTCCGTGCGCTCGCCCGGCTCTTCGGCGGCGCCTCGCGGGGCGCCCACTGAACCGGCGCGGACAGCTCTCACGGAGGAGTGCGAGGCCATGACGGCGGACCGGCGGAAGACCGTACAGGCCCTGCTGGAGACGCACGGGCAGACCTATGCCGCGGAGGCGGGCATCACGCTCCGCGACACCCCGCAGCCGCTGTACCAGCTGCTCGTACTGTCCTGCCTGCTCAGCGCGCGCATCCGGGCCTCGGTGGCGGTGGCAGCGGCCCGCGAGCTCTTCGAGGCGGGGATGCGGGACGCCCGGTCCATGCGGGACGCGACCTGGCAGCAGCGGGTCGACGCGCTGGGCCGGGGCAGCTACCGCCGGTACGACGAGCGCACGTCCACCCAGCTCGGGGACGGCGCGCAGCTGCTGCTGGACGAGTACCACGGTGATCTGCGGCGGCTGCGGGACGAGGCCGGCGGGGACGTGGACCGGCTGAAGGAGCTGCTGCAGAAGGTGCCCGGGCTCGGCCCGGCCGGCGCGGACATCTTCCTGCGCGAGGCCCAGGCCGTGTGGCCGGACCTCGCTCCGTACATCGACAGCAAGGCCCAGCAGGGCGCGGAGCGGCTGGGCCTGCCCAAGAAGCCGGAGGAGCTGGCGCGGCTGGTGTCCGCCGGCGACACCGCCACGCTGGCCGCTGCCCTGGTCCGGGCGGCGCTGGAGAAATCCGTGGTGGAGGACGTCCAGGAGGAGACCTCATAGCGAGACGAGCAGGAGACGTCACAGCGACGCGAAGGGGCCGGGACTCGGATGAGTCCCGGCCCCTTCGCGCGTGCGGGGTGCGTGCCCGTCCCGTCAGGCGGCGGTCCGGTAGGCCGCCGCGGTGACCGGCGCGGTCCGGATCGTGCCCTTGCGGGCGTGCAGCAGTGCACCCAGGCCGGTCACGGCCGCGATGATCAGGCCACCGGCCACCAGGGCGCCGCGCGCGCCGACCTGCTCCATCAGGAGGCCGAGCAGCGGCGGGGCCACCAGGCCCCAGCCCGTGCTCAGGCTCCGCCAGACGCCGAGCACGCGGCCGCGCATGTTCGCCGGCGGGTCGGTCTGCAGCACCGTCGTGCCCGCGGTGTCGGAGACCGACTCCACCACCGACATCGGCAGCACGAGGACCAGCAGGAAGATCAGCGAGGGCGAGAGCCCCGCGACGACCTGGAGCAGCGCACCGGCGGCGGCGAGCGCGCCGACGAGCTTGACCGAGGGCTTGCGCAGCCGTGCGGCGAGGATCGCGCCGACGATGCCGCCGGCGGCCAGGACGGAGGAGACCGTGCCGAACGCGCCGGCGCCCGCGCTGAGCGGACCGGTGACCAGGACGGCCAGGGTGAGCTGGTAGTTCCGGCCGAAGACGGCGCTCAGGCCGGTGATCACGGCCAGCGCCACCAGCCGCGGGCGGCGCATGAAGAAGGCCATGCCCTCGCGGGCGGTCATGGCGGGCTCGGGGTCGACGGCGACCGGCTCGGCGACCGGCTTGGGGGCCTTCTCCAGGCTCACCGGTGCGTTCGTCCCGCCCTTGTCGGCGCCGGACCCACGAAGCGCCTGGCTGACCGGCCGCAGGAAGGGGATCACCGCGGCGACGAAGAGGAAGGAGAAGCCGTTCGCGGCGTACGCGGCGCCCGTGCCGAGGACACCGACGGCCACACCGGCCAGCGCCGTACCGCCGAGCCGGCCCACGCTGTGCACCAGCGAGCCGACCGCGATGGCGGAGGGCACGTCCTCCCGGCGCACGAGGTCGTTGCCGAGCAGCGCGGTGGCGGGGCCGTCGACCGTGGCGATCAGGCCGGTGACCGCGGACAGCGCCATGAGCACGCCGTAGTTGAGCTGGTCGGTCGCCACCAGGAAGGCGGTGGAGAAGGCGACCAGCCCCAGGACGGCCTGGCTCACCGCGGCGGTGAGCTTCCGGGGCCAGCGGTCGACGGCGGCGCCGCCGAACAGGCCCATCAGGAGGCCGGGCCCGGCCTGTACGGAGAGCGACAGCCCCGTGGCGGCGGCGGACCCGGTGAGCTGCAGCACCAGCAGGTTCTGGACGGTCAGCTGCATCCAGGTACCGGCGTTGGAGACCAGGTTGGCCACCGACCACCAGCGCATGCTGCGGTAGCGCAGCGAGCGCCACGGTGCGTGGTCGCCGCCGGCGCCGCCCGTACGGCCGCGCCCGAAGAGGTACTTCAGGTTCGCGGTGTACCGGCGTACGACGGAGGGGGCTTTGTCGCCCCGTGGATCACCGGCGGGATCGGCCGGCTCGGCGACGGGGTCGGCGGGGACCGCGGAATCGGCGGCGGTCGCACTGTCGGGTGCGGTCGCCTGCGCGGGGACGCGGCCAGGAGCAAGGACGGGAGAAGGCACTAGCGGAACACTTCGTGATGAGCCCGTCAGGCTCGGAAAGCGGCTCGGCGGGCGCGCGGGCACGGCTGTGTGCGGTGGCGGGCCTGGGGTGCCGAGAATCGGTCGATGCCGGGCCGGAAGGAGTACGCAGTGCGCACGCCTCGGGCACGACAAGATTCGACTTTCACATACCGGTGCGGCCGATCAAACGGGTACGGGGTGCGATGGCCGTCACCCTGCCGCGGATCCCTTGTGCCCCAAGGGTTCCACCGAGTGGGTGCGCATTCTCACAAGGAGCGGTGAGCCGGTGACACACGGGTACTCGCTGACCGCCCGACGTTGCGTTTGCACGATGTGTGACGGTTCCGCAAGGTGGGTGCAGTGGGGCAGAAACGGGCACCCGTTGTTCTGCACCGGCCGGAGAAGACACCGGCGAGGTCCCGCGGAACGGCAGTCCAGGAGAGGAGAGCGGCCATGTCCGACGAGGCGATGGGTGACGAGGTGTACCAGCCGCCCGCCTACGACGTGTCGGCCAAGCCCGACGACCTCGACATGGAGGACGCCCTCGACGAGCCCGACGCCGACCAGCAGCTGGACGAGGGGTACTCGCCGCCGGAGAAGCCGTTCGCGGTGAACCAGACGGGCACGACGGCGAACGAGCAGCGCGAAGGCGAGAGCCTGGACGAGCGGCTGGACAAGGAGCTGCCGGACGTGACGCCGCCCGCCGGCGACGGCATCGGTGACGAGCCGGACAGCGACGGCGAGCCGGTGGACGAGCAGGCGGGCGAGGACCGCGCCGGGCGCATCGTCGGCGGCGACCAAGGCTTCCCGAACCGCGGCCGGAACGCCAACGACGTCGTCGCCCGGGACGTGGGCATCGACGGCGGCGCCGCGGGTGCCGAGGAGGCGGCGGTGCACATCGTGGACGACGAGAACGTCAACGACGACGAGTCCCCGCCGCTGCCCTGACACGGTGGAAAGAGGGCATGACCGAGGACGCTCCGGCCGTCACCGCCGTACGCGGACCGCTCGTCCGCTTCCCGGCCGATCCGTTCCGCACCGGCCGCGACGAGGCGTTCGCGTACGCGCCGGACGGGCTGCTGATCTGCGCCGACGGCCGGGTCACCGCGGCCGGTGAGTACGCCGCGCTGCGCCACCGGCTCCCCGCGGGCGTCAGCCCCGCCCACTACCCGGACCACGTCATCGTCCCCGGGTTCGTCGACACCCACGTGCACGGCGTGCAGACGGACGTCATGGCGGCGTTCGGCGCCGACCTGATGGGGTGGCTGGAGCGGCGCGCGTTCCCCGAGGAGGAGCGGTTCGCCGACGGCCGGTACGCCCGCGAGGCCGCCGCCGTCTTCTGCGACGCGCTGCTGCGCAACGGCACCACCACCGCGCTGGTCTTCGGCTCCGTCCATCCGGAGTCCGCCGACGCGCTGTTCGAGGAAGCGGCCCGGCGGAACCTGCGGATCGCCTGCGGCAAGGTCCTGATGGACCGCAACGCGCCCGCCCCACTGCTCGACACGGCACAGCGGGGTTACGAGGAGTCCAAGGCGCTGCTCGCCCGCTGGCACGGCAAGGGGCGCGCCCAGTACGCGATCACGCCCCGCTTCGCGCCCAGCAGTACGCCGGAACAGCTGGAGGCGGCCGCCGCGCTGTGGCGGGAACACCCCGGCACGCTCCTGCACACCCATGTCTCGGAGACGCCCGACGAGGTCGAGTGGGCCCGCTCGCTCTTCCCCGGGCGCGCCGGCTACCTGGACGTGTACGACCACTACGGGCTGCTCGGGCCGGGCGCGGTCCTCGCCCACGGCGTCCACCTCTCCCCCGCCGAGCGCGACCGCTGCGCCGCCACCGGCACCGCGCTGGCCCACTGCCCCGGCTCCAACCTGGCGCTGGGCAGCGGGCTGTTCCCGGTGCGGGAGACCGCGGGCGGCCCGCACCCGGTGACCGTCGGGCTCGGCACGGACGTCGGCGCGGGCCCGACCTTCTCGATGCTGTCGACGGCGTACGAGGCGTACAGGGCCGCCGCGCTCTGCGGTGCCCCGATCGACGCCGTGCAGGCGTACTACCTGGCCACGCGGGGCGGTGCCGCCGCGCTGGGCCTCGCGGAGACCGTCGGCTCCCTCGCGCCCGGCCAGGAAGCGGACTTCGTGGTGCTCGATCCCCGGGCCACTCCGCTGCTCGCCCGGCGCGCGGCGCGCGCCGAGGACATCGAGGAGCTGCTGTTCGTCCTGGCGGCGATGGGCGACGACCGCGCGGTGCGCGCCACGTACGTCGCGGGGCGGCGCGCCCACGACCGGGACGCCGCACCGGCCGGGGGCAGCCGGGGCGGTCGGTGACCGGCCGGGGTTCAGACACAGGCTCTCAGCGGCCGAGGGCCTTGGCCAGCTCGTCCTTGGACATCGAGGAGCGGCCGTCGATGTTCTTCTTCTTGGCCTCGTTGTAGAGCTGGTCCTTCGTCGGTCCCTTGGAGCCCGTGCGGTTGCCGGAGCGCTGGCCGCCCCGCTGCGACGCCGACTTGGTGTCCTGCGTGGAGCTCCTGCTCGCCGACTTGGACTCACCGGAGCGCGCCCGCTCCTTGTTCACCGTCCGCGCGGCGATCTCCTTCGCCCGCCCGGACGAGGTGCCCCGCTTCTCGGCGCCTTCCTTGATGTGCTCGTACTGACGCTCGCGCTTGTTGCTGGAACCTCGCGGCATGTCACGTCTCCTTGTGGTCGGCCCCGTCCCGCCGGGAGTGCGGACCGGTGGCACGTTCCACTCCACTCCTCACGTCCGCGCGCCGCGAGAGGAGGTGGGCCGTTCGGGCACGCCGTCCGCGCCGGCCAGCCGGACCGCGCACTCCAGCATCATCGCGTGCACGAAGGACTGCGGGAGATTGCCCCGCAACTGACGCTGTGTGATGTCGTACTCCTCGGCGTACAGCCCGGCCGTGCCGCACGCGGCACGGTTGCGCTCGAACCAGCGGTACGCCTCGATCTCCCTCCCCTGCTGGTGTTCCGCCAGCGCCATCACGAAGCCGCAGAGCACGAAGGCGCCTTCCGCCTCCTCCAGCGGCCGGTCGTCGTGCCGGAAGCGGTACGCGTAGTGGTGGTCCGTCAGGCGCTCGGTGTAGGCCCGCAGCGTGGCGCGGGTGCGTGGGTCGTCGGCGGGCAGCGCGCCGCGCAGGGACGGAATGAGCAGGGCCGCGTCCAGTGCCGGGTCGTCGGCGGCGCGCTGCCAGTGGCCGTCGGGGTGCAGCGCGGTGGCGGTGGTGGCGTCGAGGAGGGTGTCGGCGAGCGCGCGCCACTTGCGGGCCTGCGGTCCCGGCGGCCCGGCCGCGGCCATCGCGCGCAGCCCGCCGGAGCAGATGAGGCGGCTGTGCGTCCAGGCGCGCGCGTCCAGTTCCCAGATGCCGGCGTCCGGCTCCCGCCAGCGGTGCGCGACGGCGTCCGCGGCGATCTCCGCGGCCTTCCAGCCGTCGCCGTCGAGCCGGCCGGCCCGGGCCGCGGCGGCGAACAGCAGCAGCGCCTCGCCGAAGGCGTCGAGCTGGAACTGCCGGTTGACCTTGTTGCCGATCCGGTCGTAGCCGCCGGGGTAGCCGGCCAGGTCCAGTTCCCGCTGGTCGGGTACGGGTCCGCCGTCGGCCGTGTACGCGGGGGTGATCCCGGGCCCGTCCTCGTGCAGCCGCGCGCCGATGAAGCCGACGGCGGCGTCGAGCAGCGGGTAGTGCCCCACCGCCGCCATGGCCTGGCCCGCGTAGCACTGGTCGCGGATCCAGACGTACCGGTAGTCGTAGTTGCGGCCCTCTTCGGCGCGTTCGGGCAGGCTGGTGGTGGCCGCCGCGATCATGCCGCCGCGCGCGCCGGTCATGCCGCGCAGCACGGCGTAGGACTGGCGGGCGTCCGCGGCGGCGACGGTGTGGTCCAGCGCGGGGACCGCCTCCTGCCAGGCCCGTTCGGTGCGGGCCCAGGCGGCGTCGGGCTCCGGTGGCGGGCCGTCCGGCGCGCTGCGGCCGATCTCCAGCACGAAGTCGTGCTGGCGGCCGGGGTCCAGGCACAGGTCGAGGACGAGGCGGGTGGCGCGGCGGCGGTCGAAGTGTCGGCCGGTACCGGAGCCGGTACCGGTGCCGGGGTCCGCTTCGGGGCCGGGGTCCGCCGGTTCGTCCGTGAGGCGGGCTTCCGCGCCGCCCGTCCAGCGCAGGTGCAGGCCGCCGGCCCGGGCGGTCCACACGCCGTGCTCGTCGCGGTGCGGCTCGCGCAGCGGCTCGGCGCCGTAATCGGCCAGCGGGTGCAGCACGACCCGCAGCCGGGCGGGGCCTTCGCAGGCCAGCACCCGGCGCAGCAGGACGACGCGGTCGGGGTCGCCCGGGTACGCCAGTGCCTCCCGGCACTCGACGATGCCGCTCTGGGTGATCCAGCGGCTGCGCCAGATCAGCGTGCCCCCTTCGTAGTGGCCGCCGGGCACGTACCGCTCCCGCGGCGTCACCGCGTAGACCCCGCCCCCGCCGATGAGGGTGGCGAAGACCGCCTCGTCGTGCCAGCGCGGGGCGCACAGCCAGCAGATCTCGCCGCGCGGGCCGACCAGCGCCGCCCGCTCGCCGTCGGCCAGCACGGCGTAGTCGCGCAGTACCTGGGGCGGATAGGCGTGGCTTTCGGGCAGTTCGATGGCGGTCATCGGTCTCCGTGGGGTGCGGGAGTGCTCCGTACCGGGCGGGCGCGGGTCAGCCGGTGCGGTACTGCTCGGCCAGGTCGGCGCGGAGCGTCAGCCCGTGGCCCGGCGCGCCGTCGGCGCCGGGCGTGATGCTGCCGCCGGCCGGGTCGAGGGCGCCGTCGAAGAGCAGGTTCTCGATGCGCACGTGGTCGTGGAACCACTCCAGGTGGCGCAGGTTGGGCACGGCGGCGGCCGCGTGGGCGTGGACGTGCGGCGCGCAGTGGCCCGAGAGGTCCAGCCCGGCGGCCTCGGCGAGCGCGGCGGCGCGCAGCCAGACGGTGAGGCCGCCGCAGCGGGTGGCGTCGGCCTGCAGGCAGTCCACCGCGTCGGCGCGCAGCATGTGCCCGAAGTACGGCAGGGCGTAGCCGTATTCGCCGGCGGTGACGTCGGGGGTGACGGCGGCGCGAATGTGTGCGAGCCCGGTGAGGTCGTCGGAGGAGACCGGTTCCTCGAACCAGGTGACGCCCTGGCTCGCGAGGTGAGCCGCGACGCGGACGGCCTGTTTGCGGGAGTAGCCGCCGTTGGCGTCGACGTAGAGGTCGGTGGTGTCGCCGATGGCGCGGCGGGCCGCGGTGACGCGCTCGGCGTCCCGCCACGGCGCGGTGCCCCACGACTCACCGATCTTGATCTTGACGCGCGGGATGCCCTGCTCCTCGACCCAGTGCCGCAGCTGGCGCTCCTGCTGCCCCGCGTCGTACGTGGTGAAGCCGCCGCTCCCGTACACGGGGACCTCCGCCCGGCACGCCCCGAGCAGCCGTACCAGGGGCAGGTCCAGCAGCCGGGCCTTGAGGTCCCACAGCGCGAGGTCGACGGCCGAGATGGCGCCGGCGATGAGGCCGGGCCGCCCCGCGTTGCGGACGGCCCGGCTCATCGCCTCGTTGGCGCCCGGCACATCGAAGGCGCAGCGCCCGGTCACCACGTCCGCCAGCTGGCCGCTGACGACCTGTGCGGTGGCGGGCGCGCCATAGGTGTACCCGAAGCCGGTGGCGCCGCCGGAGCGCACGGTGACCAGCACCAGCGTCGTGGAGTTCCAGGTGAGGGTGCCGTCGCCCTCCGGGGCGTCGGGGGGGGGGGGGGTTTCCCCCCGCCCCCCCCCCAAACACCGGGGGCCCGCGCCCCCCGGGGGGGCGGGGGGGCAAACAGGGGATTTTCGGCAGCACGGGCCGGGCCGG
>NZ_JBEPFC010000113.1:0-25034 GCF_040301705.1 Streptomyces sp. NPDC000151
GCCGCAGCAGGTGCTGACCCTCGCCTTCGCGGGCGTCGCGGCGCTGGCGGCCACTCGGATGCTGCGCGGCGCCCGGCCGGACGCCGCCTGCCGGGAGGCGCCCGCGCTACGGCCGGCCATGGCGGCGGGCAGCGGCGCCGGACTGGGCGCGCTCACCGGGCTGCTGGGGGTCGGCGGCGGCTTTCTCGCCGTACCCGCGCTCGTGACCGTGCTGGCCTTCGAGATGCGGGCCGCCGTCGGCACCAGCCTGCTGGTCATCTCGGCCAACTCGCTCGCCTCCCTGGCCACGCGCGGCGCGACCATGGGCGGGCTGGACTGGGCCGTCATCGCGCCGTTCACGGCCACCGCGGTCCTGGGCGCGTGGGACGGCAAACGGCTGGCCGCGAAGGCGTCGGGCCCGCTGCTGCAGCGTACGTTCGCAGGAGTACTGCTGGCCGTGGCCGCGTTGATGGTCGTGGACGCGGTGACGTGACCCGGAGGCCCTGCCCCATGCCCCACACCTCATGCCCAGTACACGAGTCACCCAAGAGCTACGCGACACACGAAAGGCAATGATCCCGTGACCACCATTTCCACCACCCCCACCGCGCTCACCGCCGACCAGGCGCACGCCCGGCTCGGCGAGCTGACCGTCATCGACGTACGGACGCCCGGCGAGTACGGCTCAGGCCATCTGCCCGGCGCGTACAACATCCCCCTGGACCGTCTCGGCGAGGCCGTGCCCGCGCTCCGCAACGCGGCGGCGCGGGACGACCTGCTCATGGTGTGCGCCTCGGGCAACCGGTCGGCACAGGCCTGCGCCGCCCTCGCCGAGCAGGGCGTGCCTGCCGCCACCCTGACCGGCGGCACCAACGGCTGGGTGCAGCACGGCTTCGACGTAGCGCGCCCGGAGGGCGGGCACGCCGTCTGGGCGATGGAGCGTCAGGTGCGGCTCGCCGCCGGGTCGCTGGTGCTGACCGGGCTGCTCGCCGGGCGCCGGTGGCCCGCCGCCCGCCTGCTGTCGGCCGGTATCGCCGGCGGGCTGGTCTTCTCGGCCGTCACCGACACCTGCGGCATGGCCCGGGTGCTGAGCAAGCTGCCCCACAACCGGGCCGGTGCCACGGACCTGTCCGCCACGCTGGCCGCCCTGAAGGGCTGACCGCCCGGATCAGCCCGCCTGCGTCGGCCGGCCCGCGAGCCCGTCCAGGTCCGCGCGGGTGAGGCCGGTGAGCCGGGCGACCTCGGCGATGTCGACGGCGCCGCAGTCCAGGCCGCGCAGCAGGTAGCCGCTGAGCGCCTTGGCCGTCGCGGGCTCGTCCATCACGGCGCCGCCGGCCTTGGCGACGTACGCGGCGAGGCGCGCGGCGGCCTTTTCGAGGCCCTCGCGGTAGAAGGCGTACACGGCCGCGTACCGGGTCGGCAGGTGCGCCGGGTGCATGTCCCAGCCCTGGTAGTACGCGCGGGCCAGCGAGCGGCGGACCAGGCCGTGGTGGAGCCGCCAGGCGTCGTGCACCTGGGCGGTGGCGCCGACCGGGAGGACGTTCGTGGAGCCGTCGGACAGCCGGACCCCCGTACCGGCTGCCGCGACCTGCATGACCGCCTTGGCGTGGTCGGCCACCGGGTGGTCCAGGGACTGGTGCGCCGCGCTGACCCCGCAGGAGGCGCTGTAGTCGAAGGTGCCGTAGTGCAGCGAGGTGGCGCGCCCCTCGGCCGCCTCGATCATGCGGGCGACGGTGGCGCGGCCGTCGGCGCCGAGGATCGACTGGGTCGTCTCGATCTGGATCTCGAAGCCGATCCGGCCCGCGGCCAGGCCGTGCTCCTTCTCGAACGCCTCCAGCAGCCGGACCATGGCCGTGACCTGCTCGGCGTAGGTGACCTTGGGGAGGGTGAGGACGAGGCCGTCGGGGAGCCCGCCGGCCCGCATGAGGCCGGTGAGGAAGATGTCCAGGGTGCGGATGCCGCGGTCGCGGACGGCGGCCTCCATGCACTTCATGCGGATGCCCATGTACGGGGCTGCCGTGCCGTCCTGGTACGCGGCGGCGATCGTGGCGGCGGCGCGGGCCGCCGCGTCGTCCTCCTCGGCGTCCGGGCGGGCGCCGTAGCCGTCCTCGAAGTCGACGCGCAGGTCCTCGATGGGCTCGCGCTCCAGCTTGGCCCGTACGCGGTCGTAGACGGGCCCGGCGAGCTCCTCGGAGATGCCGAGTACGGAGGCGAGGGCCGCGGCGTCCGGGGCGTGCTCGTCCAGGGCGGTGCGCGCCGCCTCGCCCCAGGAGCGGATGGTGTCGGCGGCGAAGACGTCACCGGGGACGTAGACGGTGTGGACGGGCTGGCGGGTGCCGGGGTCACCTGGGTAACGCCGCGCGAGGTCCGCGTCGACCTCGGCCAGAGAGGCCCCGATCTCCTCGCGTACGGCGCTCGCAAGGCTCGTGGCCACGGTCTCCTGCTGCGGCATTCGACACCCTCCCGATATGGGGACGTTTCCATCCCAAGGTTCGCTTAAGAGTTAGGCAAGTTTCGCTTCATGGAAGCTAAACTCCGCATGGCGAAGCTATCCGTGCCGTCTGTCCAGGTCAACACCCATCTTGCCGCCGCGCACAGTTCACGCCTTTCCGGCAAACGCCGGGCCCCGTACGCGGCGTGCGCGTACGGGGCCCGGCGAGGTGGCGCGGGACGGGTCAGCCCTTGCGGGTCTTGACCTCGTCGGTCAGCGCGGGGACGACGTCGAAGAGGTCGCCGACGACGCCGTAGTCGACCAGGTCGAAGATCGGGGCCTCGGAGTCCTTGTTGATGGCCACGATGGTCTTCGAGGTCTGCATACCGGCGCGGTGCTGGATCGCGCCGGAGATGCCCGCGGCGATGTACAGCTGCGGCGAGACCGACTTGCCGGTCTGGCCGACCTGGTTGGTGTGCGGGTACCAGCCGGCGTCCACCGCGGCACGCGAGGCGCCGACGGCCGCGCCGAGGGAGTCGGCGAGCGCCTCGATGACCGGGAAGTTCTCGGCACCGTTGACACCGCGGCCACCGGAGACCACGATCGCGGCCTCGGTCAGGTCGGGGCGGCCGGTCGACTCGCGCGGGGTGCGGGAGACGACCTTGGTGCCCTTGGAGGAGTCGGCCACGGTCACCGCGAGCGCCTCGACCGTACCGGCGGCCGGCGCGGCCTCCGGAGCGGCGGAGTTGGGCTTGACGGTGATGACCGGAGTGCCCTTGGAGACACGGGACTTGGTGGTGAACGAGGCCGCGAACACGGACTGCGTGGCCACCGGGCCCTCGTCGCCGGCCTCCAGGTCGACGGCGTCGGTGATGATGCCGGAGCCGATGCGCACCGCGAGGCGGGCGGCGATCTCCTTGCCCTCGGCGGAGGAGGGCAGCAGCACGGCGGCCGGGGAGACGGCCTCGTAGGCGGCCTGCAGCGCGTCCACCTTGGGGGCGACGAGGTACTCGCCGAACTCCGGGGCGTCCGCGGTCAGGACCTTGACCGCGCCGTGCTCGGCGAGCGCGGCGGCGGTGTCGGCCGCGCCGTTGCCGAGGGAGACGGCGACCGGGTCGCCGATGCGGCGGGCGAGGGTGAGCAGTTCGAGGGTCGGCTTGCGGACGGCACCGTCCACGTGGTCGACGAAGACAAGGACTTCAGCCATGGGATTGCACTCCTGCGGGAAAAGATGCGGCGGTTGAGGGGCGACCGAGCCGGGGCGAACCCCGGCCGCAGGGGCCTTAGATGAACTTCTGGCCCGCCAGGAACTCGGCGAGCTGCTTCGCGCCCTCGCCCTCGTCCTTGACGATCGTGCCGGCCGTACGGGCCGGACGCTCGGTGGCGTCCTCGACCTTGGTCCAGGCGCCCTCCAGACCGACCTCTTCCGCGTCGATGTCCAGGTCGTCCAGCTCCAGGGACTCCACCGGCTTCTTCTTGGCGGCCATGATGCCCTTGAAGGAGGGGTAACGCGCCTCACCGGACTGGTCGGTGACCGACACGACCGCCGGCAGCGAAGCCTCCAGCTGCTCGGTGGCGGTGTCGCCGTCACGACGGCCCTTCACCACGCCGCCCTCGACGGAGACCTCGGAGAGCTGGGTGACCTGCGGGACGCCCAGCCGCTCGGCCAGCATCGCGGGCAGCACGCCCATGGTGCCGTCGGTGGAGGCCATGCCGCAGACGACCAGGTCGTACCCGGTCTTCTCGATGGCCTTGGCCAGCACGAGGGAGGTGCCCAGCGCGTCGGTGCCGTGCAGGTCGTCGTCCTCGACGTGCACACCCTTGTCGGCGCCCATCGACAGCGCCTTGCGGATCGCGTCGTTGGCGTCCTCGGGGCCGACGGTGAGGACCGTGATCTCCGCCTCGCCGGCCGCTTCCTTGATCTGGAGAGCCTGCTCGACGGCGTACTCATCCAGCTCCGAGAGCAGACCGTCCACATCGTCGCGGTCGACGGTCAGGTCCTCGGCGAAGTGCCGGTCGCCGGTGGCGTCGGGCACGTACTTCACACAGACAACGATCCTCAGGCTCACGCCGGCTCTCCTACCTGCTTCGTCGCTTCACAACTGCCTTGTGCTGGCAGCATAGGCGCCTGTTGGGGCGGCTCCCGGTCGGGTGCGCGTCCCCGCGCCGACCGAAATATTACTCGCCAGTACACCTGTGCATTTCCCCGATATCAAGCTCGTCGAACTGTGACCTTGCCAACGGCCCCGACCTGGCGTGTCGGGGCCGCCGGACGGGGTGTCAGTCACGTAGGGCGGTGAAGCTTCCCTGGTGGTACAGCAACGGCCGGCCCGGCCCCGTCGGGTCCCCGACGACGGCCTCGGCCAGCACGATCCGGTGGTCCCCCGCGGGCACCCGCGCCACGACCCGGCCGACCAGCCAGGCGAGTACGCCGTCGAGGACCGGCACACCCTGGGGGCCGGTGTGCCACGAGGTGGGAGCGGCGAAGCGGTCGGCGCCGCTGCGCGCGAAGGTGGCGGCCAGCTCGTGCTGGTCCTCGCCGAGTATGTGCACGCCGACGTACTCCGCCTCCGCGAGGACGGGCCAGCTGGAGCTGCCCACGCCCACCCCGAAGGAGATCAGGGGCGGTTCGGCGGCGACGGAGGTGAGGGAGGTGGCGGTGAAGCCGACCGGCTGGGCGTGCGGGCCCTGCGCGGTGATCACGGCGACTCCCGCCGCGTGCCGCCGGAAGACCGAGCGCAGCAGTTCGGGAGAGGCCAGCTGGGGTGCCGCGAGATCGGACGAGACGGTCATGAACGTGTCCTTCTGCTGTGGTGTACGAACCGGAGCGGTGGTGCTGTCGTCGCTGCTCACACGCCCGGACAGCGCGCGCTCGCGGTGCGCAGGAGGTCCACGTGGACACGTCCGTACAGAAGGGGATCAGGCCGCATGACGTCAGACTGACGATGCGTGCGTGATGCAGTCAAGTGCTCACGGGCAGGTGCGACCACAATCACGCAGCGTGCACGAGTCACGCGCGGGGATTCATACGAGTCACGCGCAAGGATTCAGGTGCCGACCGCGGCACCCAGGGCCGCGATGACATCCGCCTTGCGGGGCTGCCCCGAGGCGCGGCGCACGACCGTGCCGGCCGCGTCCAGGACGAGGACGGTCGGGGTGCGCACGATGCGCAGCTCCCGTACGAGGTCGAGATGGGCCTCGGCGTCGATCTCGGTATGGGCGACGCCCGGCACCATGGCGGCGACCTCCTCCAGGGTGCGGCGGGTGGCCCGGCACGGCTGACAGAAGGCGCTGGAGAACTGCACGAGCGTGGCCGGCTCCCCCAGTCCGGCGCCGATCCGCTCCGCGGTCAGCCGCTCCGTGCCCTGCTGTCCTGCCGCCTGCCCTGCCACCTTCGGCCTTCCGTCGCTGCGCCGTCGCACGTGTACGCGTACGTGCCTCCGGTGTCAGCGTAGGCGCGCCGACGATGATTCCCGGCCGGTGTACCGTCTGCGGCGAGGGCCCGGTTGGCCGGCGGTCACCGGGGTACGCGGGAGGGACCCACCGAACACCGACGTGACGAGGATCTCCCGGCCCGAAGCGGCCCGGCGGTAGCTCCTGGGCCCTTCTTCGGGCACGATCTCCCGAAAGCCGCAAAGCTACGGCCGCGTAACTTCCCGCCGGGAGAGCCCCTCCCCAGGCACAGAAGGGGACCCCCCGACAATGGCAGAGCTCGTTTATCCGCCCGTCATCGGCTTCGCCCGCACGGCGTTCAAGGCGCTGGACCTGAAGTTCGACATCGCCGGGACGGAGAACATCCCGCGGCACGGCGGCGCGGTGCTGGTGAGCAACCACATCGGGTACCTGGACTTCATCTTCTGCGGTCTGGCCGCGCTGCCCGCCAAGCGGCTGGTGCGCTTCATGGCGAAGGACTCGGTCTTCCGGCACAAGGTGTCCGGGCCGCTGATGCGCGCGATGAAGCACATCCCCGTGGACCGCTCGCAGGGCGTGCACGCCTACCGCCACGCGCTGAGCGCGCTGCGCGGGGGCGAGATCATCGGCGTCTTCCCCGAGGCCACCATCTCCGAGTCCTTCACGCTGAAGAACTTCAAGTCCGGCGCGGCCCGGCTGGCACAGGAGGCCGGCGTACCGCTGCTGCCGATGGCGCTGTGGGGCACACAGCGGCTGTGGACCAAGGGCCACAAGCGCGACCTGGGGCGGAACCACTTCCCGATCACCATCCGGGTCGGCGAGCCGATCGAGGCGCCCGCCGAGGAGCAGGCCGAGAAGATCACCGACCGGCTGCGCCTGCGGGTGCAGGACCTGCTGGAGGCGGCCCAGCGCGCCTACCCCGTACGCCCCAAGGGTCCGGACGACACCTGGTGGGTACCGGCCCACCTGGGCGGCACGGCACCGGCACCGAGGACGGCGGGCTGACCCCGGAGGGCGCGGCTCAGCGCTCCCCGTAGCGCGTATGCCCGCAGCCCCCGTGGGCGCCCGGCTCAGCGGCGGATCTCGCCCATTTCGATGCGCGCGCCCGGGGAGAACTTCTCCAGCGTCTCGGCCAGCTCCGCGCCCGCCTCTTCCAGCGCGTCCAGGGTCATCGGCGCCATCCGCTCCAGCAGGAACAGCGCGCTGGTGGAGTCCTCGGTGAGGCGGGTGCGGACGCCCTGGCGCCAGTTCCAGCGGCGGCAGGTGACACCGATGCCGTCCTGCCAGACGACCTCGCCGGGCTCGGGGTGCTCGATGACCTCTTCCCCGCCGGCCGCCGTCTCGAAGGGCTCGTCCCCGGTGGCGCGGACGAGACGCATACCGCCCTCGATGCGGCCCAGGTCCTCGCCGCCGACCGGGACGACGTGCGCGACGCTGACCGCGTTGTAGACGTCGACGAGGCGGTTGACGCGGGGCAGGCCGCCGTCGGCGAGGGCGCGCCGGGCCAGCGCCTCGGCGGAGTTGCGGGTGCGCGAGGGCTTGGCACCAAAGGCGGTGTACGCGGCGCGCCAGGCGGCGATATGGGGCTCGTCCTGCGGGGGCGTGCCGCCCAGCCGCGCGGCGAGCCGGGCCGCCGCCTCGTCCAGCAGTGCCGAACTGGCGTCGTCGCTGGGCCCGTTGACCAGGTCGTGGGCCTCGACGACGAGGTGGGCGAAGCCGGGCGCCAGCGCCCGGACGTCATCGGAGACGGTGACGGAGATGCTCATGGCAGGCATTCCAGCACGCGCGAGCGCGGTTCAGCAAGCTGCACTATGAAGTACAGCCCACTGAACCGCGCGTCGCGTACCGTGCGCTGGGCTTACGGCCTGCCCATCTCCTCGCGGAGCGCTTCCACGAAGCCGTCCACGTCCTCCACGGTGGTGTCGAACGAGCACATCCACCGGACGTCGCCGGCCGCCTCGTCCCAGAAGTAGAAGCGGTACCGCTTCATCAGCCGCTCGCTCACGTCGTGCGGCAGCCGCGCGAAGACGGCGTTGGCCTGCACCGGGTAGAGGATCTCCACGCCCTCGACCGCGCGCACCCCGGCGGCCAGCCGCTGCGCCATCGTGTTGGCGTGCCGGGCGTTGCGCAGCCACAGATCCTTGGCCAGCAGCGCTTCCAGCTGTACGGACACGAAGCGCATCTTCGAGGCCAGCTGCATCGACAGCTTCCGCAGATGCTTCATGGCGCGTACGGCGTCGGGGTTGATGACGACCACGGCCTCGCCGAAGATCGCCCCGTTCTTCGTGCCGCCCAGCGACAGGATGTCCACGCCCACGGCGTTGGTGAACGTCCGCATGGGAACGTCCAGCGACGCCGAGGCGTTGGCTATCCGGGAGCCGTCGAGATGTACGACCATGCCGCGCTCGTGGGCGTGCTCGCAGATGGCCCGGATCTCTTCGGGGGTGTAGACCGTGCCGAGTTCGGTGTTCTGCGTGATCGAGACGGCCTGCGGCATGGCCCGGTGCTCGTCGTCCCAGCCGTACGCCTCGCGGTCGATGAGCTCGGGGGTGAGCTTGCCGTCCGGGGTGGGGACGGTCAGCAGCTTCAGGCCGCCGACCCGCTCCGGCGCGCCGCACTCGTCGACGTTGATGTGCGCGGACTCGGCGCAGATCACCGCGCCCCAGCGGTCGGTCACGGCCTGGAGGGCGACGACGTTGGCGCCGGTGCCGTTGAAGACGGGGAACGCCTCGGCGGTCTGCCCGAAGTGGCTGCGGATGACGCGCTGGAGATTCTCGGTGTACTCGTCCCCGCCGTAGGCGATCTGGTGACCGCCGTTGGCGAGGGCGAGCGCTTCGAGGATCTCGGGGTGCGTGCCGGCGTAGTTGTCGCTGGCGAAGCCGCGTACCGAGGGGTCGTGGTGGCGCCGCGCGTCGGTCTTGCCGGCACTCACGGCTTGGGGGTCAGCCACAGACGCTGTCCATTCACTTCGTGGGCGGGCCGGTTCCAGACGCCGACGACGGCTTCTGCCAGCTCCGTCACGTCCGTGAAGCCCGCGAATTTCGCGTTCGGTCGCTCGGCGCGCATCTGATCGTTGACGAGCGCCTTGACCACCAGGATGGCAGCCGCCGCGTGCGGGCCGCCGTCGCCCCCGGCCTTGCGGAAGGCGTCGCCCAGCGCGAGGGTCCAGGCTTCGGCGGCGGCCTTCGAGGCGGCATAGGCGGCGTTGCCGGCGGTGGGCTTGCTCGCGCCTGCCGCGCTGATGAGCAGGTAGCGGCCGTTGCCGCTGCGCTTCAGCGGACCCTCGAAGGCGAGCGAGGTGTGCTGGACGGTACGGATCAGCAGCTTCTCCAGCAGGTCCCAGTCGGCGAGGTCGGTCTCGGCGAAGGACGCGGAGCCGCGCCAGCCGCCCACGAGGTGCACCAGGCCGTCGACCCTGCCGAACTCCTTCTCGGTCCGGTCCGCCCAGTCCCGCGTGGCGTCCAGATCCAGGAGGTCGACGGTGTCGCCGGTGACGGTCGCGCCGCCGTGTGCGTACCGCGCGGCGTCCACCGCCTCGGCCAGCCGCGCGGCGTCCGCGTCCGAGGCGACGACCGTGGCGCCCGCCTCGGCCAGCCGCATCAGCGCGGCGCGCCCCGCCGGCCCGCCCGCGCCGGCCACCGCGACGACCGCGCCCTCCAGTACGCCCTGGTTACCGGTCGTAGTAGTCATCTCGGCCTCCCGCTGCTGCTTCTCGTCCGCGCTCACGCCGCCGCCCCTGCCTCGTCGCCGGCCGTGATGCCCTTCGTGGAGGCGATGACATCACGGAGCTTCTTGCGCAGGGCCTCATAGAACATGCTCAACGGGAATTCGTCCGGAAGCACCTCGTCGACGAGTTTGCGCGGCGGGAGGCTCAGGTCCAGGGCGTCGGGGCCCTTGGCCCAGACCGAGCCGGGGTGCGGCGCGAGGTAGGTGGAGACCAGGTCGTACGCGGCGAACCAGTGGACCAGCTTGGGCCGGTCGATGCCGTCGCGGTAGAGCTTCTCGATCTCGCCGCACAGCTGCTGGGTGACCAGCGGGGCCCGCTGCCAGTCGATGTGCAGGGTGTTGTCCGTCCAGCGCACGACGTCGTGCTTGTGGAGGTACGCGAAGAGCAGCTGGCCGCCCAGGCCGTCGTAGTTCTTCACGCGGTCGCCGGTGACCGGGAAGCGGAACATCCGGTCGAAGATCACGGCATACTGGACGTCCCTGGCCTGCGGAAGCCCCTCCGCCTCCAGCTTCACGGCCTCCTTGAAGGCGGTGAGGTCGCAGCGCAGCTCCTCCAGTCCGTACATCCAGAACGGCTGCCGCTGCTTGATCATGAACGGGTCGAAGGGCAGGTCACCGTGGCTGTGCGTGCGGTCGTGCACCATGTCCCACAGGACGAACGCCTGCTGGCAGCGGTCCTGGTCGGCGAGCATCGCGCGCACGTCGTCCGGGAGGTCGATGCCGAGGACGTCCACGGCGGCCTCGCTGACCCGGCGGAAGCGCGCGGCCTCGCGGTCGCAGAAGATGCCGCCCCAGCTGAAGCGCTCGGGCGCCTCGCGCACGGCGATGGTCTCGGGGAAGAGCACCGCGGAGTTGGTGTCGTAGCCCGCGGTGAAGTCTTCGAAGGTGATGCCGCAGAACAGCGGGTTGTCGTAACGGGTGCGCTCCAGCTCGGCGAGCCACTCGGGCCAGACCATGCGCAGCACGACCGCTTCGAAGTTGCGGTCGGGGTTGCCGTTCTGCGTGTACATCGGGAAGAGGACCAGGTGCTGCAGACCGTCCGCGCGGTCCCGGGCCGGCTGGAAGGCGAGCAGCGAGTCCAGGAAGTCCGGCACGGCGAAGCCGCCGTCGGCCCAGCGGCGCAGGTCGGCGACGACCGCGCGGTGGTACGCGGCGTCGTGCGGCAGCAGCGGGGAGAGCGCCTCGACCGCGGATATCACGCGGTCCACCGTGCGCCGGACCGTGGCGGCGTCGGGCGCGCCCTCGGCGTCGAGGTCGATGGAGCCGTCCGCGGACTGCCAGGGCCTGATGGCCTCGACGGCGTCCTTCAGTACGGGCCAGGCCGCGTGCTCGACCACGCGCTCCGCGCTCGTCGTGCCCACCTGGACACTCACAGGCGAAAGAATTTCCGTCATGACTGCCCTCCGGCAGGAGATCGTTCGGTGGGTCCACCGTAACCGGGACGCTCCCGTCCCTCAAGGGGGATCAACGGAAATCATCCTGTCCAGCTCCACCATGGAAGATGTTTTTCCTGTGGACGTAGCGGGAATCGGCGTTTTCTGCCGTACCGGCCATGCGAGTGACATACGCACGGTGACCGACCGAAACCGGTCACCAGTCGGCGTTCGTACGATCACCGAACGATCAGGAACGTCCCGGATCGCGAGATGTTCGGGCTCCGCGACCGCGCTCCCCCACCGCGCCCCGAAGATGGCCGGGCAAGCACGCCGTACCGCCGCCAGGGGGCCATCACGTACCCGCGACTCCCCGTCACCGCCTGGGCCGTGCTCGGGCTGCTCTCCTTCCGTGACGGCCGCACCGGCTACGACCTCAAGAAGTGGGCCGACGCCTCACTCCGCTTCTTCTACTGGTCACCGGCCATCAGCCAGATCTACGCCGAGCTGCGCCGCCTGGAGGAGCTGGGGCTGGTCACCTCGCGGCGCTCGGGCCCGGACGAGCCCCGGGCCAAGCGCCGCTACACGATCACCGAGGACGGCCGCGACGCGCTGGCCGCCTGGGCGGACGGCGCACAGGACTGCGGCCCGCCGGTCCTCAAGCACCCGCTCCTCCTCCGCGTCTGGCTGGGCCACCTCGCCGTACCGGGCACGCTGCGCGCCCTCGTGGAGCGGCACCGCGAGCGCACCCGGGCCGGGCTGCGGGAGGTACGGGAGGCGCTGGCCGACGCGGGCCCCGAGCCGGAGTGGGACTTCCCGCGCGTCGCGCTGGGCTGGAGCGAGCGGCAGCACCTGGCGGAGCTGGAGCTGACCGAGGCGATGCTCGCCGACCTGGAGCGGCTGGGCGGCCGTCAGCACGCGCGGGACGCGCCCACGCACGGGTGAGGGGATTCGCGTGCCCGCGCCCCGCCCCGGTAGGACAGCTGTCCCCGTACCGCCCGACGCAGAGGGAGCCGCTTCGCGTGAGTACCCGTGCCGTACTGGTCGCCGCCGTCATCACCGGCCTCGTCCTCGGGGTCGCGAGCGCCCGCGCGGGCCACGCCGCGACGACATCCGGCGTTCCCTTCGCCGTCAGCGTGGCCCGTTAGGCTGGCCGCCGTTTCCGGCAGCCGTGCCACAGCCGGTGGCCGGTGCCGCACCGCCAGCCACAGCCGACAGCCACAGAAGCGAGGCAGCCTTGTCCTTCCTGACCATCGGACACCGCGGGGTCATGGGCGTCGAGCCGGAGAACACCCTGCGCTCCTTCCGCCGCGCCGAACACGAAGGGCTCGACCTCATCGAGCTGGACCTGCACCTCAGCAAGGACGGTGCGCTCGTCGTCATGCACGACGCGGATGTGGACCGCACGACCGACGGACACGGGCCGATCGCCGACCACACCCTCGCCGCGCTGCGCGAGATGGACGCGGGCAAGGGCGAGCGCATCCCGGTCTTCGAAGAGGTCGTCGAGGCGGTGCGGGCGCCACTGCAGGCCGAGATCAAGGACGTGGCGGCGGCCCGCGCGCTGGCCGACGTGCTGCGCGAGCGCGACCTCGTCGACCGGGTCGACGTGATCTCCTTCCACGACGAGGCGCTGGCGGCCGTCCGCACGCTGCTGCCGGGCGTCCGCACGGGCCTGGTGGCGAGCCGGTACGGCACGGACGTGGTGGACCGGGCACGCACGGTGGGCGCGGAGTACCTCTCGCTGAACATCCGCCGGCTCACCCTGGAGCTGGTCGAACGCGCGCACGCGGCCGACCTGCGGATGCTGGCCTGGACCGTGAACACCCACGACCAGCTGCGGATCGCCCGCGGGATGGGCCTGGACGGCGTGGTCACCGACTTCCCGGAGATCCGCCGGGCGACCCGCTTCACGGCGTAGCCGCCGCGCCGCGTCCCGTGCCGAGCGGCCCCGGTTTCAGGCCAGCTTCTTGACCAGCAGCTCGAATTCCAGGTCGTCGCGCTGCGGGATGCCGAAGCGCTCGTCGCCGTACGGGAACGGGGTCATCCGGCCGGTGCGCGCGTAGCCGCGGCGCTCGTACCAGGCGATCAGCTCGGCGCGCTGCCGGATGACCGTCATGTGCATCTCGCGGGCGCCCCACTCGGCGCGCACGGTGCGCTCGGCCTCGGCGATGATCACCTTGCCCAGGCCGCCGCCCTGGAGCGCGGGGCGCACCGCGAACATGCCGAAGTAGGCGTGCTCACCGCGGTGTTCGAGCTGGCAGCAGGCGACCGGCTCGCCGTCCCGCTCGGCCACCACGAGCCGGCTGCCCTCGGCGGCGACCACCGCGGCGACGCCCTCGGGGTCCGTGCGCTGCCCGGCCAGCAGGTCCGCCTCCGTGGTCCAGCCCGCGCGGCTGGCGTCCCCCCGGTACGCCGACTCGATGAGGTCGACGAGCGCGGGGACGTCGGACGCGGTGGCGGCGCGGAAGGTCAGCTCGGGTGCGGGCGTGGTGGCCATGGCGGGCGGGGGTCCTCTCGGGCGGGCGGACGGCGGTGTCGAGGCTAACAAGGGCACGGGTCCGCACGTCGCCGTGTTCCGGAAGCCGGGCACCCCTTAGGGTCCGTGGCATGGTGCAGGTACTGAGCAGCAGAGTGCTGGTGCGGCCGGCCGACCCCGAGCGGTCGCGGGAGTTCTACGGAAAGGCGCTGGGCCTCCCGGTGTACCGGGAGTTCGGCACGGGGCCCGAGCGCGGCGTCGTGTACTTCCTGGGCGGCGGCTTCCTGGAGGTCTCGGGCCGCTCCGAGCAGCCGCCCACGGCGACGCTCCAGCTGTGGCTCCAGGTCGCGGACGCGGCGGCGGCGCACGAGGAACTGGCGGCGCACGGTGTGGAGATCCTGCGGCCGCCGGTCAAGGAGCCGTGGGGGCTGATCGAGATGTGGATCGCCGATCCGGACGGCCACCGGATCGTCCTCACGGAGGTCCCGGCGGACCATCCGCTGCGGTACCGGCCGGGGATCTGAGCGGCCCCCGCACGGGAAGCACGCGGGAATCGCGCGGGAATCGCACACGCGCTCCGTCGTGCGCCTGTGCGCTCCCGTGAAGCGGGTTCGGGGCGGGCATCCTGCGAGCGGAAGAGATCGTTCGCGTCGGGACACGGGAATCCCGGCGCGGCGGTCCGCACGTGCTCCAGGGGCCGCAGGCGCCCCAGGGGGGAGGTATGCCGTGCACGGACCGACGATGACCGGCTGGCTGCTGGTTGCGCTGTGCGCAGCGGCGAGCGGGTACTGCCTCGTGCGCTCACGCGCGGGGACCGAGCGGGATCCGGCCCGGCGCGGGCAGGCACGCGGCGAAGGGCTGATGGCGCTGGGCATGGCGGCGATGGCGCTGCCGGCCGCCGTCGTGCCGGTGCCCGGCTGGTCGGCGTGGGTCTTCGCGGCCGCCTTCGGGGCGACGGGTCTGTGGGCCCTCGCCGCCCGCCATCCGCATCACGCGGTGGGGTCGCTGGCCATGGTGTACATGGCGCTGGTGATGACGACGGTGCGGGCCGGTGCCGGACACGCGGGCCATGCGGGACACGACGGTGCGGGCGGGATTCCGGTACTGACGGGCCTGCTGCTCGCGTACTTCGCGGTGCACGCCGTCGCGTCCGGCATACGCCTGATACCGGCCCCCGCCGTGGCCCCCGCCGGTGGCCTGCCCGCCGTGCCGCGGCCCGAGTTGCTGAGCGCCTGCCGCACGGCCATGAGCGTCGGCATGTTCACGATGCTGCTGACGGTCTGAGCGTTCGGAAGCGCCGTACACCTCCCCCGCCGGTGGCGTGCGTCACTTCCGTGGCGAGACCGTACCTACGAGTAGCCTCCCGCCATAAGGTGACGGCCATGATGGTCCCCTTCGCGCTGATCCTCCTCGGCGCGCTGGCGGCGGCAATGGCGCCGCGCCTGATGGCCCGCGCGAGCTGGCCCGACCGCGAGCCGGTGCTCGCCCTGTGGGTCTGGCAGTGCGTGGTCGCCGGTGTGCTGCTGTGCTGTGTGCTGGCCATGTCCCTGAGCGCCGCGGCCGCCTGGGAGGCGGTGCGGGGCAACGTCTTCGCGCTCGCCCCGCACGACGTCATCGAGGCCTACGCGCTCGGCGCCTACGGCTCCTGGGCGGCGCCGTTGGCCGTGCTCCTCGCCTGCGGCGGCGCGTGGACCGCCGTCGTACTGACGCGGGAGGTACGGGCCTCGCGGGCGCGCCGCAAGCGGCGCCGGGCCGACGTGGCGCTGCGCTCCCCGCTGCTGCCCGGCGAGGAGCGGACCGACGACCCGCTCGTGGTGCTGGAGGGCGACCGCGCCGAGGCGTGGTGGCTGCCCGGCCTGTCGCCCCAGCTGGTCGTCACCACGGCCGCGTTGCGCCGGCTGAAAGGGGATCAGCTCGACGCGGTGATCGCGCACGAGAAGGGCCACGCCCTGGCGCGCCACCATCTGCTGCTGAACTGCGCGACGGCGCTGGCCGTGGGATTCCCGCAGGTGCCGGTCTTCGCGGCGTTCCAGGACCAGGTGCACCGGCTCGTCGAGCTGTGCGCCGACGACATGGCCTCGCGCCGCTTCGGACGGCTGACGACCGCCCTGGCGCTGGTCGAACTGAACGAGGACCGCGGGGTCTTCGGCCCCTGCCCGGCGCAGTGCGCGCAGGTTCCGGCACGGGTCGACCGGCTGCTCGCCCCGGCCGCCCGCCTCACGCCGCGCCGCCGGCTCGGCATGACCGCCGTGGCCGCCCTGGCACCGGTCGTCCCCCTCCTGATCACCTTCGTACCGGGGCTGAGCGCACTCACCTGACGGCGGTGCGGTGCGGCGCGCGGCACCGGCGCGCTCCCGCCATCGGTCCGGCGCGCGGCACGGGCGCGGCTGTGAGGTGGCCGGGGCCCCGGTGGTTCGGCCAGGATCGGGGCATGGGTACTCCGTCGTCCTCCGGCACCGGCAGCGCACCCGGGACGGCCACGCCGCCTGGGCCAACGGCGGGCGCGCGGGCGCTGTGCACGGCGGGGTGGCTCGCCGCCGCTGCCGTGGCGCTCGGCGTCCTCGTGGCCGTCCGCTGGGCACCGCTGATGCATACGGACCGGACCATTGCCGGGGACCTGCACCAGGTCGCGCGCGCCTCGCCGGACTGGACCGAGGCGAACCGCGTCCTCACCGACTGGGTGTGGGACCCGTGGACGATGCGCGCGGTGCTGGTGGTGTTCGTGGGGTGGCTGGTGTGGCGCGGAGTACGCGTCCTCGCCGCCTGGGTGGCGGCCACGTCCGTCGCCGGCACGCTGCTCCAGCAGGGCCTCAAGGCCCTGGTGGACCGGCCGCGCCCGGTCTGGTCGGACCCGGTCGACTCCGCGCACTACGCCTCGTTCCCCTCGGGACACGCGATGACCGCCATGGTCGCGAGCGGGCTGGCGCTGTGGGTACTGGCCGAGCGCGGCGCGCCCGTGGTGTGGCGCCGGGTTGCGGCCGCACTGGCCGTGGTGTCCGTGCTCGGCGTCGGCTGCACCCGCCTGTACCTCGGCGTGCACTGGCTCTCCGACGTACTGGCCGGTTGGCTGCTGGGCGCGGCACTGGTGGCCGCCGCTGCCGGCCTCTACACCCGCCTCGCCTCGGCCGCGGCGACCCCGCCTCCCGACGCCGAATGAGCACACCGACCCCACCCCGCCACGCTCGCCCCTCCCCCGTATGCCCTTGGCCCGGACCGCCGTACAGGACAGGATGGTGACCATGGCGTACAAGGGCGTGCTCTTCGACTTCTCCGGGACGCTGCTGCGGATCGAGCCGGTCGCCACCTGGCTGCGCGCGGCGCTCGACGCGACCGGGACCACCATGACCGAGGACGAATTCGACCGCGCGGTACGGGAGTTGGACCGCGCCGGCGCGCTGCCCGGCGGCTCCTCGCCCGAGCGACTGCCCGCCGGCCTGGAGGAGCTGTGGCGGACCCGGGACCGCACGGCCGAGCACCACCGCGAGCTCTACACCACCCTCGCCCGCCAAGTCCCCCTGCCCACCGAGGAGTTGTACGACGCCCTGTACATCCGCCACAAGTCGCCGGCCGCCTGGGCGCCGTACCCGGACGCCGCCGAGGTACTGGGCGCACTGCGCGACCGCGGCGTGGCGACCGGCGTGGTCAGCAACATCGGCTGGGACCTGCGCCCGGTACTGCGCGCGCACGGCCTGGACCCGCTGATCAGCACGTACGTCCTGTCCTTCGAGCACGGCATCCAGAAGCCGGACCCGCGCATCTTCGAACTGGCCTGCCGGGAGCTGGGGCTGCCCCCGCAGGACGTCCTGATGGTCGGCGACGACCGGCGCGCGGACGGCGGCGCGCAAGCACTCGGCTGCGGCTACCTCCCCGTCGACCACCTCCCGGCCGACGCCCGCCCGAACGGCCTGAGCCCGGTCCTCCCCCTGGTCGACTGACGGAAGCCGCACGGCTCCCGTGACGGGTTCTCGTCGGGCTCGTGCAGCTCGCTGACGAAGCCGCGGTCCGGACACTCCAGGACGGCGAGCTTCAAGCCGTAGCACGCCGTCCCGCCGGCAGGTCTCGCTCTACGACAGCGGCACCGCGCTGACCAGCTGCTTTGCGCCAGCGGACGGGGCTCGACGGAGCAGAACGAGAAAGATGCGAGGCACGCGCTTGAGGCCCCAATAAAGGGTGTATAACGGTAGAAAGCGGTCGAGTCCGCATGGGCCAGTCGTAGGGAGAGGCTGATCGTGACCTCTGTCCAGAACAGCCGGGCGCCAAAGCCCGCGCCGCACCCGCTGCGGCGCGCAACCGACTGGCCGGCTGCGGGCCCCGGGCGCCGTTCGGGCTGCATGCTGCGCGACCCCGGCTCTCACCCCGGGCGGCGGGCATCCGACCGCCTGACCACTACCGCACCCGTGCCTCGCGCCACCGTGCGCAGGATCGCCACCCCACGGAGCAGGCGGACCCGCTCGGCGTCATCGCGCGCCACGGCCGGACGTCAAAAAGCGGACTCCGAAGGCGGCCCAGGCGGCGACACCCCCCGGCCCTCTCGGGCCACCTCTTCGGCATGCCCTGCCAGGCCCCAGCACCCGGGCCCTGGCAGGGCATGCCGTGTATCCGGGCGAGGCGACTCCTGATGCGCCGCGGGCTCGCAGGCGTGGCCACAGGACTGGCGCTGGCGCTGAGTGTCGCGGCGCTGGCCGCCTGGTTGATCCCGACCTACCTGGGCAACGGGCGAGACGGCCGTGCCGCCTCCGCACAGCCCTCCTTCGCGCCGTACGCCCTCATCGCCATCGACTCCACGTCGGATGCGCTCCGTGCCGCGACGGAGATCGGGGTCAAGCAGTTCAATCTCGGCTTCGTGGTCGCCGACGGTGGCCGCTGCGGGCCGGAGTGGGGCGGCGGTAAAAAGCTGCGGTCCGCCGCCGTTGCCCAGCGGATCGATGACCTGCGCGCCGGCGGCGGAGACGCCCGGGTCTCCTTCGGCGGCCAGCTGGGCACGGAACTGGCCCGCGCCTGCCCGTCGGTGGCCGCGCTGGAGAAGGCGTACGCGAAGGTGGTCGACGCCTATGGGCTGACCAAGGTCGACTTCGACCTGGAGGGGGCCGCGGCGGCGGACACGGGGGTCAATGCGCGGCGCGCCCAGGCCGTCGCCCGGCTGCAGAAGACCCACCCGGATCTCGACGTATCCATCACGCTCGCGGTGGAACCGCAGGGAATGGCCCAGAAGGACGTGAGGCTGCTGACCGATGCGAGAAAGCGCGGCGTTGACATCTCCGCGGTGAACATCCTGGCGATGCACTACGGCGACTCGTACGACGGTGACATGGGGGAATACGCCATCCAGGCCGCCACCGCGTCCCAGCGGCAGATCAAAAAGGCGCTGGCGATCAAGAATGACGCCACGGCGTGGCGGACCCTCGCCGTCACCCCGATGGTCGGCGTCAATGACACAAAGACCGAGGTGTTCACGGTCGGGGACGCCAAGCAGTTGAAGAGATTCGCCGACAGCAAGGGGCTCGCCTGGCTGTCGATGTGGGCGGCCGACCGTGACCAGCAGTGCGCCGAGGGGGCGACGAAGAAACCCCAGCCCACCTGTTCCGGAATCCTCCAGGACGAGCTGGCCTTCACGCGCACGTTCGCGCCCGAACCCGACGCAAACTCATAATTCAAACCCGAATTCCGCCACTGACCCGAATTCCGCCACTGATTTCTGCGATGCGCTGGGGAAATCGGGCTGGTGAGCCAGTGCGCCCTGATAGAAGATCAAAGGCCTTGTTTCCCGTATCACGCCCGGGGGGCTCGGACGAATTGAATGGAATCTCCGTGATGAATCTGCAGCTCAAGCAGGGCGACGAACACCCGGTATTCGTCGCTTCCTCCGGCCGCCGGGCTCACCTCCTCTGGGTCCTCGGAATTGTCATAGCCCTCGCTTGCCTGGCCTATGCCGCGCTGATCGGCATTTCCTTCATGGGTGATTCCGGCCGCGCCCCGGATCCGGTGCCCGCGTCGTCCGCCGCATACCGGAGTGTGAGCGTCCCGTGATCGCACGACACCGTGTTCCAAGAGCGCCGCGCCGTGTCGGCAGCGTCGTACGGCGCATCCTGCCCCGTCCCCGGGTCGTGCTCGCCGTCCTCGGCCTGCTCGCTCTTGCCTGCCTGCTGATGCTCAACGGTCATATGGACGCGCACCTGAAGATCGACCCGAAGGCGAACAAGGCCGGAGCCTGGGACCTGGTGCCCGAGTCGATCCTCCAGGGCGGCCCGGTCATCGACCAGGAGCACGGAAAGCTGGTCAGCCGCTCCATTCCGCAGAAGACGATCGTGCTCTCCTTCGACGATGGTCCGGACCCCTCCTGGACGCCCAAGGTGCTCGAGGTGCTGCGCCGACACCACGTGCGCGCCGATTTCTTCCTGATCGGCCAGAACATCGCCCGCCACCCCTCCGTGGTGCGCACGATGGTGGACCAGGGCCATGAGGTGGGCGTGCACACCTTCAGCCACGTCAACCTCGGATCCAAGAGCCACGCGAGCATCGACCAGGAGCTGTCCACGACGCAGTCAGCGCTGGCCGGGGCCGCGGGCGTCACCACCTCGCTGATCCGCACGCCTTACTCCGCCACTCCCAGAGCCATCGACGACACATCCTTCCCGGTCCTGAAATACCTCTCTTCCAAGGGCTACACCACCGCCTACGTCGACACCGACAGCGATGACTGGAAGAAGCCCGGCATCGAGAACATCGTCCGTAACGCCACCCCGCAGGGCAGCAACAAGGGCGCCCTGGCGCTGTTTCACGACGCGGGCGGCGACCGCTCCGAGTCCGTCAAGGGCGTGGACGCCTACATCACCCATATGAAGGCCAAGGGCTACCGGTTCACCACGATCAGCGCAGCCGTGGGGTCCCCGAGCGCCATGCACAACGCCACGGGGACGACCCTCTGGAAGGGCCGGGCGATGCTGGCCGTGACAGCGGTGGCGACATGGACTGCTCCCTGGCTGGCCTACCTCTTCTACGTCGTCGGAGGCATGGTCGTCCTCCGCTTCGTCATGATGCTGGTCCTGGCCGGCCGGCACTACCGTCAGCGCAACCCCAAGGGCTCCCGGGGGGAGTTCTCCTGGGGGCCGCCCGTCACCGAACCGGTGTCGGTCCTGGTGCCCGCGTACAACGAGAAGGAGTGCATCGCCCATACCGTGCGCTCGCTGATGGCCAGTACCCATCCCATCGAAGTCATCGTGATCGACGACGGGTCCACCGATGGCACCGCGGACATCGTCGAGGCCCTCGGGCTCCCGAATGTCCGCGTCCTGCGACAGCGGAACGCCGGCAAGTCCGCGGCTCTCAACAACGGAATCGCCCACGCTCGCCACGACATCATCGTGATGATGGACGGTGACACGGTCTTCGAACCGTCCACCGTCTCCGAACTTGTCCAGCCCTTCACCAACCCGCGCATCGGCGCGGTCTCAGGCAACGCCAAGGTCGGCAACCGCACATCACTCATCGGCGCCTGGCAGCACATCGAGTACGTAATGAGCTTCAACCTCGACCGCCGGATGTACGACGTCCTGGACTGCATACCGACCATCCCCGGCGCGGTCGGAGCCTTCCGGCGCCGGGCGCTGGAGGAGGCGGGCGGCATGAGCGGGGACACCCTCGCCGAGGACACCGACATCACCATCGCCATGCACCGCGCGGGCTGGCGTGTCGTCTATCAGGAGCACGCCGTCGCCTGGACCGAGGCGCCGAGCAGTTTCCGCCTGTTGTGGCGGCAGCGTTACCGCTGGAGTTACGGCACCATGCAGGCTCTCTGGAAGCACCGCCGCTCGGTCGTCGAGCGCGGGGCCTCGGGCCGCTTCGGCAGGGTCGGCATGCCGCTCCTGGGAATCTTCCACGTCGGTGCCCCACTGCTGTCGCCGGTCATCGACGTCTTCACCCTCTACGGGATGATCTTCCTCTCCCCCTGGAAGTCGCTGGCGGTCTGGTGCCTGTTGCTCCTCTTCCAGCTCCTGTGCGCCGCCTTTGCGTTCCGCCTCGACCGGGAGCGCTACCGCTGCCTGGTGATGCTCCCCCTCCAGCAGGTCGTCTATCGGCAGTTGATGTACATGGTGCTCATCCACTCCTGCATCACGGCGGCCACCGGTGCGCGACTGCGCTGGCAGAAGATCCGCCGCACCGGCGAAGTGGTCGCGCCGTCTCCGAATGCGTCGACCGTCGCGTCCACCGGCGAACGCCAAGCTGCGAGCGCTGCGCCCCCTGGAGCAGTGCCACGCTCTGAGTCGCCGGTGGCCCCACCTGTCCGGTCGGACAGTAAGGCAGATCCCGCGGGGTCTCGCCGGTGAGGGTCAAGGGAGACGATGGACTGCGGACCAGGGCGCTGCGTACCGAGGGACAACCCCCGAAGTCGGCGAGGAAGCGCACTGGCATTCCGCGGATCGCCCCCGCCACCGCGTTTGGTGGCGGAACTACGAATCCGAGCCGGGGGGCGGCGGCTGGGCGGAGTCGTGGGCGCCCCGGTGCCCCAGCAGGCCCCGGCGGCCATGCAGGCGATGACTGTGCAGGCGATGGCCGTGCGGGTGTGCCGCCATCCGCCCGGCCTGCTGGCCGTTCAGGCGGTGGATCAGGAGCGCCCCCAGAACGACCATCGCGAGAATGACGGCGATGGTGATGCCGGTGTCCATGGCGGTCTCACCGCCTCTCTCTGACGGAAACAACCAAGACCACGGGGGCGTCGCATTACGACGCCCAGGTGATTTCAGCGTACTCCTGCTGCGTACTGACTCCACCCGGGGCGAGGGCGCCTCTCACTCCCCCCTCAGGGCCGCTTCACATCCGTATGGATGGCCAGTTTGAATTGGGCGTGGGTGATCGGGGCCGGCACCTTGGTGTCGCCGCTGGCGCGGGCGGAGATTTTCAGGCCGACCGGGGTGCCGGGGTGGACGAAGATCTGCCACATGTAGGTCTTGTACTGGCCGCCGCCGGTCTTCCAGGTGTCCGTCGTGGCCGTGGAGTCGTAGCCGCCGGCACTGCTCAGCGGGTCGCGGACGAAGCGGGCGCGGTATTCGTTGGGGCGGGAGTCGGCGGCCCAGAAGACCATCGCGGAGAGCACGCCCCAGCCTTCGTGGCTGGGCCAGATCAGTCCGGAGCGGGCGTCGGGGAAGGCCGAGGGGGTGCCGCCGCCGTTGGCCGGGTCGTGCATGCGCCACGGGTCGTAGTTCTCGTCCGAGGCGCCGTACGGGAAGCGGACGAGGTGGTAACCGTCGGAGTCGTAGGAGATCTTCTGAGTACGTGCGCCGTGCCGTTTCGCGTCCCACAGCAGGGAACAGATGGTGACGGACACCTGGGCCTCCTTCGGAAAGCCGACGGCGCGCGTTCCGTGCCGCGCGCCGGAGGCGAACGTAAGGCGCGGGAGGGTGGTGGTCAATGCCGCGGGGCGATGGACACGAGACGACGGCTTTCGTTCAGATTCGGCACCGGATCGTTCGGGCGAGGGCTCGGATATTCGATTTTCTTGCGCAGTCGTGCAGTTGGCGAACGACTCGGTGCGGAGCGGACGCGGTCGCTTAAGTTCTGCTGAGGTTGGCGTACGGCACGGTCCGGACGGTGGTGCGGTCGGGAGGCGGCGGACTATGGCCGGGGAGGTGAGTCGGCGTGGCACACTGCCCGTCCAGCGGCTGCGGGCCGGGGACCACGCGTTCTGCCGGTACACGGAGCGGCCGAGGTGGGACCTCGTGGCCGCGTACGCGTGGGCGGGGCTGGCGCGCGGCGAGAAGGTGATCATTTGCCCCGCGCCGCAGACCGACCGCGACACGGTGCAGGAACGGCTGGAGGAACACGGTCCCTCGCTCGACCATGTCTGTGCCCGCGGCCAGTTGGTGTTCGCCAGCATGCGCATGCTGCTCCACCCCGATGACCGCTTCATCCCCGCCCGCCAGCAGCAGCGCATCCAGGAGGAGACCGCCGACGCGCTCGCGAAGCGCTACGCCGGGCTGCGCACCTACATCGACATGTGCTGGATCGCCGACCTCGGCGCGGATGTGGAGGAGGTGATGGCCCGCGAGAAGAACGCGGAGCACCTGTTCGCCGCCCGTTCCTACAGTGAGATCTGCGCGTACGACACGAGCGTCTTCGAGCCCGCGGTGCTCGACGCCATGCACGCGGCCCACCCGCACGACCTGCTCGACGGGCCGGGTGCCCTGCGTGCGCTGCACGCGGCGGGCCTCGTCCGGCTGATCGGCGAGGCCGACATGGCCACCCAGATCGAGTGGATCTCCGCGCTGCGCGAGGCGTTCAAGCGCTCGGCGCACGACGGCCACCTGGTCGTGGACCTCTCCCGGCTGCACTTCCTCAGCGTCGGCTGCGCCTCGGACCTGCTGAACCTCGCCACCGACGCGCAACGCCACGGCCGTATCGAAGTACGCCTGGACCGCGACAAGGCCGTCCTGCTCGTCGGCCTCGGGAGCCGCTACCTCAAGCATGTCGTTCTGGTCGAGGACTCTTGATGTGGCGTCGTGATCGGGATTCGTGAGCGGGGGCTCATGATCGAGGCTTCCTGGAGTTTTTTTGGGCGGGGTTCAACGCCATCGGCCCGTGCCGCGTATCCCCTTCGACGGTGATCACGGACGATCGGCTCTCGGCGTTGGAGGAGGACGGGCGCATGTGTGTGCGGTGGGCGGGATTTCCGGGGCGGGGCCGGTAGTGGGCGGGCTGCTCCGGCGCGTGCGCCGCCGCGGGACGGCCGACGCGACCGGCGCGGAGCCGCCGGCCGGGGACTGGGCCGCACCGGCCGGGCAACCTGTACCGGACGGGCCCGCACCGGCCGGGGAAACGCTGGCCGGGGAGGCGGACGTACGGACCGCCTACCACCGGTACGGCGGCGAGCTGTACGGCTTCGCGCTCAACGCGCTGGGCGACCACCAGCTCGCCGAGGACGTGGTGCAGGAGACCTTCATCCGAGCCTGGCGCGCGGCGGACGGCTTCGACGCGGCCCGCGCGACGCTGCGCACCTGGCTCTTCGCCATCGCCCGCAATGCGGTGGTGGACGCCGTGCGCCGCCGGTCCGTGCGCGACCGCGCCGACCGCCGGGAGCAGCGGGAGCCGGAGCCGGCCCGCACCGACGTCTTCGACCACCTGCTGACCCGCATCGAGCTGGACGAGGCGCTGCTGCGGCTCTCCGACGAGCAGCGGCAGGCCGTCGTGGAGGTCTACTTCCTCGGCCGGACCTGCGCGGCCCTCGCCGCCGAGCTCGGCATCCCGGCGGCCACCATGCGCAGCAGGCTGTACTACGGTGTCCGCGCGCTACGGAGCATCCTGGAGGAGAACGGATGGCTGGCCCCATGAGTGCCCAGTGCCAGGCGGTCCGTTCGCAGGCGACCGAACTCCTGCTGCTGGGAGACCCGCTGCCGGCGGCCCTGACCCGGCATCTGGCGGGGTGCGAGGAGTGCGCGGCCGAGTGCGAAGGCGTGCGCAGGGTGGTGCGGACGTTCGAGCGCGCGGAGGGTGCGCCGTCGCGGCTGCCCGCACCCACGCCACTGCCCACGCCCGCGCCACAGCCCACGCCCGCGCCACTACCCGCGCCCACGCCACTGCCCGCGCCCGCTCCGTCGACCGCTTGCGCGCCGTCGACCGCGCCCCGTTCCCGCACCCGCCCCCG